>CANGUQ010000005.1 GCA_947456915.1 Betaproteobacteria bacterium | reverse complement strand
TGTGCGATGGGTCTGGGCGACACCACCGGCTTCGTCAAGGTGCTCGCCGATGCCAAGACCGACCGCATACTCGGTGTGCACGTGATCGGTCCGCACGCGTCCGAACTGATCACCGAGGCTGTGGTGGCGATGGAGTTCGTCGCGAGCGCCGAGGACATTGCCCGGATCTCGCACGCGCACCCGACTCTGGCGGAGATCATGCACGAAGCTGCGCTCGCGGTGGACAAGCGCTCGCTGCACTTCTAGACCGGCGCGACGGTGGACCTGCAGTCCCCAGGCGGGTCCGACCCGGGCGCCGACGCTGCACACGAGCCCCCCCCGGCCAGCGGTGCGGGGGTCGCCGACTGGATGCGTGCGCACGCCGCCGAGCACGGCTACGAGCTCGACGAGGCGCAGCTGGCGACACTGCCGGCGCTGTCGCGTCTGTTCGACGAACTCGCTGCCGCCGAGCAGCACGACCGCTCGCTGCTTCGGGCGCTGAAGCGGCGTCCGGCAGTGCGCGGCGTCTACCTCTGGGGGGGCGTCGGGCGCGGCAAGAGCTTCCTGATGGACAGCTTCTTCATCGCTGCCCCGACCCGGCGCAAGTCGCGCGTGCACTTCCACCGCTTCATGCAGCAGATCCATCACGAACTGCGCGATCTGCAGGGGCAGGCCGAGCCGCTGCGCACGGTGGCCGCGCACATCGCCGACGCCACGCGCCTGCTCTGTCTGGACGAGTTTCACGTCACGGACATCACCGACGCGATGCTGATGCGCAATCTGCTCGAGGCGCTGTTCGCACAGGGCGTGGCACTGTTCACGACGTCGAACGCCCGACCGGACGATCTCTACCGCAACGGCTTGCAGCGAACGTCGTTCCTGCCGGCGATCGCGCTGCTGAACAGGCATCTGGAAGTCGTCCACGTCGACTCGCCGCTCGACTACCGGCTGCGCAAGCTCAACGCAGCGGGCGTCTATCATTGTCCGCTCGACGCCGCGGTCACTGCCCGGCTGGAGTCGATGTTTCGCGACGTCGCACGGCACAGCGGGCGCGAGTCGGTCGCCACGGACGTGGCGATCGAAGTCGACGAGCGGGTGTTCGTCGCGCATCGTGCGGGCAACGGCATCGCGTGGTTCGATTTCCGCATGCTGTGCGATGGCCCCCGCGGGAAAGCCGACTACATCGAGCTCGCGCGGCGCTACCACACCGTGATCGTGTCCGACGTGCCGGAACTCACCGCGAGCCAGCGTGACGTCGCACGGCGCTTCGTGTGGCTGATCGACGAGTTCTACGACCGGCGCGTCAAGCTGATCCTCTCCGCCGCAGTTCCCGTCGACCGGTTGTTCGCGAAGGTGCCGCTCGACGACGTCTACAAGGAGCAGAAGGGCAGCGGCGAGTTCGACCGCACGGTAAGCCGGCTGATCGAGATGCAGTCGGTCGAGTACCTTGCACAAGCCCACCTGCCGTGATGCGCGGCCTGCGAACGAGAGTACCGAGCCGCGCGGCACGGCGCTACCGGAAGGACGCTCGATGCGACTGCTGATCAATACCCCGACCGAGGACGCAGAAGCGTGGCGCGCGCAGTTTCTTGCGCTCGCTCCCGAACTGGACATTCGCATCTGGCCCGATGCCGGGCCGGTCGAGGAGATCGACGTCGTTTTTGCCTGGCGCACCCGGGCTGGCGATCTTGCACGCTATCCGCGACTCAGGGCGGTGTTCTCCCTCGGCGCGGGCGTGGACGGACTGCTCGCCGATCCGCAGTTTCCGCGGCACGTGCCGCTGGTGCGCATGGTCGATCCGAACCTCGCCGTGCTGATGGCCGAGTACGTCGCCGCGGCGGTGCTGCGCTACCACTGCGAGCTGGATCGGTATCAGGCGCTGCAGGCCGGGCAGCGCTGGGAGAAGCACGTGCGGCCGTTCGCCTGCGAGCGTACCGTCGGCGTGCTCGGGCTGGGCGAGCTGGGCACGAACGCAGCACGCACGCTCGCTGCGCTGGGTTTCCCGGTACGCGGGTGGGCGCGCAGCGCACACGCGATCGATGGCGTGCACACGTTTGCAGGCGAGGCCGGGCTGCCCGCCTTTCTCGACGCGCTGCAGGTGCTGGTCTGCTTGCTGCCGCTCACGCCGCACACCCGCGGTCTGCTCGATGCGAGGCTGTTCGCCCGCCTTGCTCCCGGAGCGTTCGTGATCAACGTTGCGCGCGGCGCGCACGTGGTCGAGCGCGACCTGCTCGCCGCGCTGGACAGCGGCCAGCTCGCCGGTGCGACACTCGACGTGTTCGACACCGAGCCGCTGCCGGCTGGTCACCCGTACTGGACGCATCCGCGCGTGCTGGTCACACCGCACATCTCGAGCGTGACCAGCCTGCGCACGGCAGCGGCGCTGGTGGTGGACAACCTCCGGCAGTGGCAGGCTGGCGGACGGCTGCGCAACGTCGTCGACCCCGAGCGCGGCTACTGACGCCGGCGCGGTGCACCTGTGGCTATTGCTGCGGTGTGCCGGGCAGGTCGCTGATGTGCCCGGCCCAGTCCAGTGCCGAGCGGCACCAGATCTGCTGTCGCGGCGGCAGGTCGCGGGCCCGATCGAGGCACCCCACGCGCAGCGTGATCGAGGTCGGATGCTCCGGCGCGCTGGCATAGACGGGACTGCCGCACTGTCCGCAGAACGCGTGCAGTCGCTGCGCCCCGCTGTCGGCAGTCTTGAGGTAGGTGCGCGGCGTGCCGCTGAGCAGCGTGAACTGCGCGATCGGCACCGGCAGGCGGACGCGGTAGGGCGCACCCGACAGCAGCTGGCAGTCGGTGCAGTGGCAGATGCCGACCCGTTCGGGATCGACCGTGGCAGCGTAGGTGATCTGACCGCAGTGGCAACGCCCGGTGACCTTCATTGCGCAGCCCTCCTCGAAACGGGTATTGGCGATCGGCGCACTGCTCAGCGCAGCGCGCGCGCGATGTCCTCCGCGGCGCGAATGCCGAACGTCGCGGCCTTGATCAGCCCGCCGACATAGCCGGCGCCGCTGCCGCCCTCCAGTCCGCCCGTGGTCGCACCAACCGCGTACAGGCCGCCGATCGTGGCCCCGCTCGCGCGCAGGACCCGCGCGTCGGCGCTGATGCTGATGCCGCCCATCGTGTAGGTGATGCCCGCGCACAGCGGTACGGCGTAGAACGGTCCGGAGCGCACCGGCATCGCGGCGATGCGGGTCGACGTGCGGCGCGGTTGCAGCTGCTCGTTGTGGCCCTGTGCGAGCGCGTCGTTGTACTGCTCGACGGTCAGCATCAGCCGCTCTACCGGCACCTGCATCTGTGCCGCGAGATCGGTCAGCGTGGCGGCCTGCAGCACGGTGCCGCCGCCGCGCACGAGATGCGGATTGGCCGGGATGCGTGCATCCTTGCCCGGCCCGTTCCAGATCGCCTCGTCGAACACGGCCCACGCCGAGAGCGGATCGGGCAGCCGCGCGATCATGTTGGCGACGTACACCCCGCCCATGCCTTCGTCGACGAACCGCTGGCCGGCGCCGTCGACCACGATACCCGCGGTTCCGAGCTCGTCGAGCTGCGGATAGGGCCAGACCTTGTCGTTGGTGAAGGCATCGCGCGACAGCATGTGGCCGTAGAACGCGTTGAGCGGACTGATCGCGGCACCGAGCGCGGTGGCCATGCGCAATCCGTCGCCGACGCCCGTCGCCGCGCCGCGCTGCTTGAGCCTGGATGGCACCGCCGTGATGTGCTTGCCGATCATTTCCAGGTTCGCCTGGAACCCGCCGTCGGCGAGCACCACGGCGCGCGCCGGAAACTGCAGTTGCCTGCCGTCGCTGGTCACCGCCTCGACGCCGACGCAGCCGCCGTCGCGCTCGAGCAGACCGCAGGCGGCAGTGCCGCGCAGGAGTCTGCCGCCGAGCTTGACCAGGGCTGCCTCCAGCGTGCGCAGCGTGACGTCCGGCCCGCGGCCCTTCCAGTCGAGGCCGGGCGTGATCGGCCGCGGTGGCGCGAGCACGTGCTGCTGCCAGACGATCTGCCCGACCTTGATGAACCGGGTCCCGGCCTCGGCCAGCCAGCCCACGGCGCGCCGGGCATCGAGCGCCAGTGCCTTCGCCAGCGACAGGTCGGCCTCGCCGAGCGTCGCGTCGAGAATCACCCGCTCGAGCTGATCGGCCGGCTCCAGCACGTTGTGCTGGGCGATGTGCAGGATTCCGCCGGAGAAGCGGGAATTGCACAGGTACAGCTCGTCCTGGCCGCGCTCGAGCACGGTCGCGCGCAGCCCGAGCTGGGCTGCCCGCAGCGCGGCGCTCAGGCCGCCGAGACCGCCGCCGATGACGACGACATCCGATGCCTCGTGCTGGATCATGTCTGCAGCCTCACTTCGGAATCAGCATGTCGGCCATCACCCGCACCAGCTCGACGTAGCTGCGCATCAGCAGCCACGCGAAGCCGCCGGCGAACGCGCCCGCGGGCAGCACCAGCCAGTGGGCGCCTGCCACGAACGCGGCGAGGGCGCCGAGCGCCAGCGCGAGCCCGGCTACCGCGGCCACGGTTTCGCCTCGGCGTACGATCAGATTCAGTGTCGGGTACTGGTCCATCGGTTGTGCAATCCTTCGCTGCTGTTCATTCGACCCGGATGCCGGCGGCTTTCACCACCGGCAGCCACTTGGCGAGCTCGTCGCGAATCAGTGCGCCGAAGCGCTCCGGCGTGCCGCCGGTCGGCTCGAAGCCGAATTCCAGCATCTTCGCCTGCATGTCGGGGGAATTGACGATGCGATTGAACTCGCTGTTGAGGCGGTTGATGATTTCGCGCGGCGTGGCTGCTGGTGCGAGCACGCCGTTCCACGAGGTGACTTCGTAGTCGGCGATGCCTGCTTCGGCGAGGGTCGGCAGCTCCGGCAGCGCGCGCGCCCGGCTGGCGCTGGTCACGGCGATCGCGCGCAGCTTGCCTGCCTTGACCTGCTGGACGATGGTCGCCGGCTCGCCGAAGATCATGCTGATCTCGCCTGAGATCAGCGCGATCGAGGCCGGACCGCCGCCCTTGTACGGCACGTGAAGGATCTTCGTGCCGGCCCGCATGTTGAACAGCTCGCCGGTCAGGTGGTTGATTGCGCCGTTACCGCTCGAGCCGAACGTGAACTCGCCGGGCCGGGCGCGGGCGAGGGCGACCAGCTCCTTCACCGTGCGGGCAGGCACGGACGGATTGACCACCAGCACCTGCGGCACCATCGACAGCCAGATCACCGGGGCGAAGTCGCTCTCGCGAAACGGCATCTTCGTGTAGATGTGCGGGTTGATCGAGTGCGTCCCCGAGTAGGCAAATGCGATCGTGTAGCCGTCGGCAGGCGCCCGCGCGGCGGCCTCCGCGCCGATGTTGCCGGCGGCGCCGCCACGGTTGTCGATGACCACCGGCTGACCGAGCTGCTCGGCCAGCCGGCCGCTGAGCATCCGCGACAGCACGTCGGCGCCGCCGCCGGGCGGCCACGGGACGATCCAGCGGAGTGGCCGGTCCGGGTAGGTCTGCGCCAGCGCGGCGCCACAGCTCGACAGCAAGCCCACGACCAGTACACGAGTCAGTGCATTCATCTGCTTGTTCCTCCTAGGGGATGACCCGCTCGGCACGCATGCGGTCGAACAGCGTCGTGAACTGCCGGGCGCTGTCCAGCTGCTCGGTGAAGCCGTGCCGGCGGGCCTTGCTCATGTCGGACACGATGTCCCATTCCGGGCGAAACACGTAATCGCCGTAGTCCCACAGCACCGAGCGCTCGAGCGCGGTCGCCTTCAGCGCGTGGCGCGACACCACCGCCTGCCACGCCGCCGATCGCGGCGCCATCATCTCGGCCAGGCGGGCGGGCCGCACCGGACCGACCGGCAGGCCGAAGTAGCCGGCAAACACCGGCCACAGTTCACTCCAGCGCGGCGCGTCGCCGTTGACCACGTTGAAGGCCTGATTCGCACAGCCTGGCGTGATCGATGCCCATTCGATCGCGCGTGACAGCATCGACAGGTCGGTGAACTGGGTACGTGCGCGGAAGCTCGCTTCAGTACCGGGGAAGTAGAGGGGCTCGCCGGCTTCGCGCAGCACCGTCGCGTAGACCGCGATCAGCAGCGGCAGGTTGCGTGGCGTTCCGGGTGCGTCGTCGCAGAAGATGTGCGGGCGCGACGTGCTCCACGTCCAGCTGCGTGCGGCACTCGCGCTGCGCAGGTGATCTTCCTGCGGAAAGTAGAAATTGACCTTCGTCGCGCGCGGGCTGTCCTCGTGCGCGGGCACCGGAATCGGACCGAGGTTGTGGCCGTAGTACTTGGTGCCGTGCACCGCGTGCACGTGCCGCAACGCGCCGCACGCCGCGTCGGCGGCATCGACCACGTTGCGCAGCATGGCCGCGTTGATGTCGACCGACTCGTGCACGCCTTCCGGGTGGTCGAAGCGTGCGGTGTAGAAGACGTGCGTGACGTCGTGCAGGGCGGCGAGGGCGCGCCGGCAATCGTCGCGATCGGTCAGGTCCACCGCCACCAGCGGTATCGGACTCGGCTTGTCCGGATTACGGCACAGTCCGACCAGATCCCAGCGTCCTGTCTGCACCAGGTGCGCGGTCAGCCGCTGGCCGATCAGTCCGGTAGCCCCGACGATGAGTGCCTTGCCGTGCTTCATGTTGCAGCTCCGGTGTAGCGACGCGTGACCGGGCGATACAGCGCGCCGCGCCCGCTGCCCGGCAGCAGGCGAGGGGGCTCTTCGTCCAGCACTTCCAGCATCCGATACGGGGTCGAGCGGTCGAGTCCGACCGCGCGCAGGCAGTATCCGCGATCCCCCGGCTGCCACGCCGTGTCCGGCTGCGCGCAGTCCGCGACCCGCAGGTACTGGTCCGACGCCACCGTCGGTGCCGCCTCGAGACCGTCGAACAGGTTGCGCCGGTAGTACGTCCGGTCGATCAGCGGCAGCCAGGGACCCATGCCGCGCACGCTGAGGTAATACGGGTCCTCGAACACCGCAGGCGAGGTCAGCGTGTACATCGCGAGCGACGGCGGGTGGCCAGGCTCGGCGGTGGCGAAACGCTGCGCCGAGAGGATGCCGGGCACGGTAGTCATCACCGCGAGGTGTTCGAGATACCACTCGTCCCACTGCGCGGCCCGGCGCGTGTCGGTGAGGCCGCTCTCGCTGATGAAGATCATCGGGCAGTCCCCCGCCACCGGACCGGGCCCGGCAGCGCGTGCGGCACGTCTGCAGACGCGCAGCGATGCATCAGGCACCCGCCGCGGCAGGCGCGGACTCCGGACTCGTCCGCATCAGCCGACCGTAGCCGGCGGGCGGCGCGATGCCGAGCATGCCGAGGGCTGTCCACACCGTGGCCTGGGTGGTGGTGATCACCAGCTTGCCGGTGGTGGCCTCGATGCGCTCGATCACGTCCAGCGTCAGCCAGTTGGTGCAAGCGAGCACGATCGCGTCGGCATCGGGGCGCGCGATCCGGCACCCGAGCTCGTAGGCGGTCTCCGACGACAGGCGTCCGATGTGGAGATTGTCGACGTGCCCGAGCGCCACCGCATCGAGCACCTCGAAGCCGCTCGCCTGCAGGAAGTTGCGCGCGACGCCGTTCATCGTGTCGTCGTAGGCAGCGCCCATCACCAGCCGCTGCACCCCCATCCTGCGCAGCGCCTTGACCAGCGCGGTGGTGGTGGTGGTCGCCGGCTTGCCGGTGGCGGCCTCGATCCTGCCGATGAGCTGCTGGTCGTAGCCCAGCCCGTTGAGCAGGCTCGGCAACGTGGCGCCGAGGACGATCAGATCGACATCGGCGGAAGCGAGCAGTCGGGCCTGGTTCTCCATGTCGGCAACGATCGCCCGTACCGAATCCGGCGTCACCCGGGCGAGGAACAGGCGTGCCACGTGCAGCGTGACTGCAGCAGGCAGCGCCCGGTGAAATTCCGTTTCGACGGACGTGTTCGAGGACGGGACGAGCAGGCCGATTCGTGGCATCTGTCAATGACTCCGGTAGCGAGTGGACGGATCCGCCGCACGGCAGGCGGCGGGCGGGAGCAGGCGGCGCGCAATCACTGCGCCACTGCGGCTTGCATGTCGAGCACGACCTTGCCCAGCACGGCACGGTCCTGCACCGCGCGCAGCGCTCGGCGATAGTCGGCCAGAGGTACGGTGCTCATGATCTGCGGGGCGATGGCACCGCGCTCGAACAGGCGATACAGCTCGTGCTGGACCTGCTCGACCTGCTCGGGCGTGCGATCGCGGTAGTCGCTCACCTGCAGGCCGAGCAGCGAGATGTTCTTCACCAGAAGCAGACCGGCCTTGACCTCGGGGATGCGGCCGCCGGCGAAGCCCACGATCACCAGCCTGCCGCACCATGCGAGCGTGCGCAGGCAGGCGTCGAACACGTCGCCGCCGACCGTGTCCACGACGACGTCGACGCCGCGTCTGCCGACTGCCGCATGCACCTGCTCGCGCAGCGGCGTGCGATCGGTGCGCACGACGTGATCGGCGCCCTGGGCGCGCATGAACTGCGCCTTCTCCTCGGAGCCGACGGCAGCGATGACCACGGCACCCAGCGCACGAGCGATCTGCACGGCCGCCAGTCCGACTCCGCCGCTCGCACCGGTGACCAGTACCACCTCGGCGGGCTGCAGCCGCGCGCGTTCCACCAGCGCGAAGTGCGCGGTGAGATAGACCAGACCCATGGCTGCGCCCTGGCGCCACGACATCGACGGGGGCATGCGGTGACAGCGGTGCTCGGCGAGGGTCACCCGCTGTGCGAACGCGCCGTGCTCGACGTGTGCGAGTACCCGGTCATCCGGACGCACCCGGGTCACCGCCGAGCCGACGGCGATCACCCGACCGGCGAGATCCTTGCCGGGCACGAACGGAACCGCAGGCAGATTCTGATACGTCCCTGCGATCACCATCAGGTCGGGAAAATTGACGCTCGCCGCGTGCACCTCGATCAGTACCTCGTGCGGACCGGGTGGCGCCGGATCCGGCCACTCGCGCAGTTCGAGGGTGTCCGGTGCTCCATGCGACTCGACGACCAGAGCTAGCATCGCGCGCGCCTCACGATGTCGACCGTGCGGGGCCGAGCAGGTCGTTGGCCTCGCCCAGCGCGGGGAAGCCGGCTTCGGTCGCCGCGGCGCGGAACTGCGGCGCCAGCGGCATCGGCAGCGCCGGGATCGTCCCGCCGTCGCCGTGCAAGCGGTGCGAAAACAGTCCGCGCGCGGCGAAGTGCGGCTCGGCCAGCGCCTCGGCGAGCGTCGCCACGACCGAGCAGCAGACATCGAGGCCGGCGAAGCGGGCGCGCCAGCCCGCGGCCGTGTCGAGCGCGATCAGCGCGGCGACAGCGGTGCGGGTTGCCGCTGGATCACGACTGTCGTCGCGCAGGTCGGCAGGCAGGCCGATGGTGGTGCAGAAGGTCGCCCAGAACTTGTCCTCCAGCGGCGCGGCCGCAATGAACCGGTCGTCGCGGGTGCGGTAGACGTTGTAGCGCGGGCTGCCGCCCGTCACCAGTTCACCGCCCGGCCGCGGCCACTGACCTGCGGCGTGCGCATTGCCCAGCGCCCAGTACAGGAAGGTGAACACGTTGTCGGCCATCGCGATGTCCAGCTTGCACCCGGCGCCCGTGCGGTCGCGCTCGCGCAGCGCGAGCAGGATGTTGAGCACTGCCGGATACGTGCCCCCGGCAATGTCGGCGATCAGTGCGGGCGGCGGGATCGGCGCACCATCGGCGCCGACCGACAGGCCGAGCATGCCGGCCTCGGCGATGAAGTTGATGTCGTGGGCAGCCACGTCCACACGCGGGCCGTGCTGGCCATAGCCGGTGATCGCGCAGTAGATGATGCGCGGGTTGATCTGCGCGAGCGCAGCGTGGCCGAGGCCCAGCCGGTCCATCACGCCGGGTCTGAACTGCTCGATCACGACATCGGCCGACGCCAGCAGCGGTCGCAGCCGGTCGATCGCCCCGGGCTGCTTCAGATCGATCGCGATGCTGCGCTTGCAGCGGTTGAGCAGTGCGAAGTTGACGCTGTCCTCGCCGAAGCGCGGTACGTATGAACGCATCTCGTCGCCGCGGCCCGGGCGCTCGACCTTGATGACCTCGGCACCGGCCTCGGCGAGGATCAGGCTGGCGAGCGGGCCGGGCAGCAGCGTGCTGAAGTCCAGCACGCGGATGCCGCGCAACGGCTGATTCATCGAGCGGGTCCCCACGGTGTCATGTCGACTCGCCTGGTGAGGTCGTACCACCACGTTGCCAGGCCACGACGGCCCGGCGTGCCGGGGCGAACGCCGGATCTCCCGTCTGTTCGAACAGGGCGCGGGTGGTCTGGCAGTGGGCAGCCAGGCCGCTGCGTTCGAGCAGGCTGATCGGTCCTTCGGGATAGCCGAGTCCGAGCCGCAGCGTCGTGTCCAGATCGTCGGCGCTCGCCAGCCCCTCGTCGAGCCGGCGCAGGGCGGCGTTGTAGTACGGGCGTACCAGACGGTCGACGATGCGCCCGGTGAAGTCGCCGCACACGGCGACCTGCAGCCCGGCCGATTCGAACACGCTGCGGGCGGCTTCGATCGCGGTCGCCGGGGTGGCCGGCTGCCGCACCAGTTCGATCAGATCGGTCGGTGGCAGGTCGCCGAGACGGAAGCGGGCGAAGCCGACCACCACGGATCCCTCGGTCGCTCGCGACTCGCCGGTGTGCGCGCCCAGACATTCATTGCCCAGTTCGATCACGACCGCGACGCGCTCGCTGCTCGGCGGCAGTGCCATCGCCGCGGCACCGGCGTTCGGCCCGAGCACGATGACTACCGGGGCGTCTGCGGTTGCGCCGGTGAGCAGCGGGTGATCGGCGGCGAAGGCCGTACTCGGTCCGGTGGACAGGATTGCGTGGCGCATCGTTTCAGCCTCCGAACATCGCGTTGGTCTGATAGCTGTAGAACCCCTGGCCGGTCTTGCGGCCGAGGTGGCCGGCCGCGATCATCCGGCGCACCAGCGCCGGGACCGCAGCGCGCGGCTCGTGCGTCGCGGCGAACAGCGCCTCGGCCACCAGCAGGTGAGTGTCGAGACCGACCAGGTCGAGCAGTTCCAGCGGCCCCATCGGGTAGCCGAGTCCGCGCTTGATCGCGAGGTCGATGTCACGCGGCTGCGCGACGCCGGTCTCGACCAGACGGATCGCGTCGTTGTTGAAGGGCACGAGGAAGTAGTTGAGGATGAAGCCCGGGTTGTCGCGGGTCCTGACCGGCGTCTGGCCCATCGCCTGGCAGAACGCCCATGCGCGCGCGAACGTCTGCTCGCTGGTACGCAGGCCGGGCGACATCTCGACCAGCTTCATCAGCTGCGCCGGCAGGCAGAAATGCATGCCCACGACCTGCTCGTCGCGGCCCGAGCCGGCCGCGATCTCGGTGATCGACAGCGTCGAGGTATTCGACGCGAACAGCGTGGCAGGCGGGCACACCGCGTTCAGCTGGCGCAGCAGGGCGTGCTTGACGGCGAGGTCCTCGAACACGGCCTCGATCACGATGTCGCACTCGGCCATCGCGTCGATCGAGGTGGTGCCGCTCAGCTGACCGAGGATGCCGCTGACCTGCCCCTCGGTCAGCTTGCCGCGCTCGACCGACTTCCTGAAGAAGCCCTCGGTCTGGCGGCGGGCGCGGTCGAGCGCATCCTGTCGGGTGTCGTAGACCACGGTGCGCAGCCCTGCGCGCGCGGCGACGATCGCGATGCCGGCGCCCATGGTGCCGCTGCCGGCGACGCCGACCGTGCGAATCTCGTCCATCGATTTCTCCTTCGCGAAAGCCGGTGCTGCGCGATCAGTCTGCCGTCAGTTGAAGTTCGCGCACCACCTTCGACCACACCGCGAGTTCGTTGCGGATGAATGCCGCGAACTCTTCCGGCGTGCTGCCTACGGGTTCGGCGCCGACGGCCAGCAGCCGCTCCCTCATCTCCGCGGGAGCGAGCACCTTCGCCACCGCCTCGTAGATGCGGCGCACGATCGGCTGCGGCGTACCGGCGGGCACCATCACTCCGTTCCACTCGATGGCCTCGTAGCCGGGCACGCCGGCTTCAGCGACGGTCGGCACGTCGGGCAGGTTGCCGACCCGGCGCGCACGGGTGACACCGAGCGCACGCAGGCGCCCGGCATTGATGTGCTGGATGGCTGCCGGCACCGTCGCGAACAGCAGTGCAGTCTCGCCCGAGAGCAGCGACACCACCGCCGGACCGCCGCCCTTGTACGGCACATGGACCATGTTGGTGCCGGTACGCTGCATGAACAGGCCGGCGGCGAGGTGGTTGGCCGTGGCATTGCCCGCCGAGCCGAAGGTGAGCTGGGCCGGCCGCGCGCGGGCGAGCGCGAGCAGTTCCTTGACCGAACGCACCGGCAGCGCCGGGTTGACGACCAGCACCATGCTGACCACGGAGACCTGCGTCACCGGGATCAGATCCTTCTCCGAGTCGAACGGCATCTTTCTGATCATGCTCGGGTTGGCGCCGTAGGCGATGTTGGGCACCCCCCAGGTCAGCCCGTCCGGCGGCGACTTGGCCGCCAGATCGAGGCCGATGGTGGAGGAGGCTCCGGGCCGGTTGTCGACCACGACCTGCTGGCCGAACTCCTCGGCCAGCCGCGGCGCGATGGTGCGCATCACCACGTCGGTCGAGCCGCCCGGGGAGTAGGGGACGATGATGCGCACTGGCTTCGCCGGGAAGGCCGGAGCCTGCGCCCAGCAGACGGGGGCTGTGGTCAGCGCGGACAACAGGAGTGCGGGGAACGCGCGTTTCATCGGGTGATTCTCCTCCGTGGATGGGGTTGGCCGTGCCGGGGTCTGCGCCTCGGTGTGGAGATCGCTGCAGGCTACTTGCGCATGAAGCTCCTGCCGATCAGCTGCCGGTGAATCTGGTTGGTGCCTTCCCAGATCTGGGTGATCTTCGCATCGCGCATCAGCCGCTCTACCCGATAGTCGCTGATGTACCCGTACCCGCCGAACAGCTGCACGGCATCGGTGGTGATGCGCATGGCCAGATCCGAGGCGCGCAGCTTCAGCATCGAGGCCTCGATGCCGAAGTCGGTCGCGTCGTGGTCGACCATCGTCGCGACGTGCCACAGCCAGCGTTCGCACAGTGCGAGGTCGGTCGCCATGTCGGCGAGCATGAACTGGATGCCCTGAAACTCGACGATGCGACGCCCCGACTGGCGACGGTCGTTGATGTACTGCACGGCGTCCTCGAACGCGGCGCGGGCGATGCCCAGTGCGTGTGCCGCGACGCTCGGGCGTGACTTGTTGAGCGAGGCGAGCAGGATGCGCAGGCCGTCGCCCGGCGCACCGAGGAGGTTCGCCCGCGGCACCCGGCACCGGTCGAAGGCGAGCGCCGCCGTGCTCGAGGCGCGCAGACCCATCTTGTTCTCCTCGCGCACCACGGTCAGGCCGGGTGTACCCTTTTCGATGACCAGCGCCGAGATCGCCGCCTTGCCATCGTCGATTTCCGACCACTTGCCGAACACCAGATACAGATCCGCGTGGGCGCCGTTGGTGATGAAGATCTTCGACCCGTCGACGACGACGTGATCGCCGTCGGGCGTGAACGCGGTCTTCATGCCGGTGGCGTCGGAGCCCGCCGAGGGTTCCGTGATGGTCAGCGAGGCCAGTCCGCCGTTCACCATCACCGGCAGCAGGCGCTGCTTCTGCTCGGCGCTGCCGAAGTCGATCAGCGGCTTGATCGCGTGGAAGTTGGTCGCCCAGATCACGCCGGTGGAAGCGCAGGCCCTGGACAGTTCGCGCACGCACTCGAGATAGGCGGTGTAGGACATCGGCGCGCCACCGCAGTCCTCCGGGATGAACATCGCATTGAGGCCCAGCGCATTGATGGCGGCGACGTTCTCGTGCGGGAACTCACCGCTGCGGTCGAACCCGGCGGCCCGTGGCGCGATCCGCTCGCGCGCGAGCGCGCGCACGCTGTCGAGGAGCATGCGCTCCTCGTCGTTCAGGGGCAGTGTCTGGTCGAGGCGGGTCAGCGGGTTCATGTCAGTGCGCGATGCCCTGGGCGCCGTCGATGTAGATCGTTTCGCCGGTCAGGAACGGAAGGTCTTCGGAGAACAGCGCCCCGACCAGACGGGCGACCTGTTCTGCGGTCCCCGCGCCCCCGGCAGGAATGCGCCGGGCGAGGTAGTCGTGCAGCGGGCCGCTGTCGAGCGCTTCGCGATTGAGATCGGTGCGGATGTAGCCGGGCGCGACGTCCAGGACCCGGATGCCCTTGCCGGCCCATTCGACCGCCAGGCAGCGGGTGATGGCGCCTACGGCCGCCTTCGAGGCACAGTAGGCGAGGTTGCGCTTGACGCCGATGCGGTCGAAGAACGAACCGATGTTCACGATGGTACCGCCACCCGCAGCGACGAGGTGGGGAAACGCGAGCCGGCAGGCGGCGAACAGCGCGGTCGCGTTGGTGCCCATCACCTCGTTGAAGGCGGCCGAACTCATCCTGTGACTCGGCGCCTCGACGTGGATGCCGGCATTGTTGACCAGGCCGTGCAGGGCGCCTGCTTCGCTCGCCACCCGGTCGAACGCTTCGGCGAGGCTGTGCTCGTCGGTGATGTCGCAGCGCACGTTCAGGTAGCGTCCTGGGACGGCGGCAGCGTCCGCCGTCTCGATGCCGGCACCACGCCGGGTGAGGCACGCCACGATGAAGCCGCGCCGGGCGAGGTCGGCCGCTATCGCGGCACCGATGCCCCGGCTCGCTCCGGTCACTGCCACTACACGGTTACCGCCTGGGGCTGGCACGCTCAGCAGTCCTTGAATGTCGGCTTGCGCTTGGCGGCGAATGCGGCCATGCCTTCGGCAGCATCCTGCGTCTGGAACGCGAGCGTGGACAGATCCGCTTCCAGGCGCAGACCCTCCTGCACCGGCATGCCGAGCCCGCGCGTCACCGCGGCGCGCGCCAGCGCCAGCACCGGCAGGCTGAAGCCGGTGAATTCGCGGGCAAAGGCGACCGCGTCATCCAGCGCGGCAGCGCCGGCGAGTCGATTCACGAGGCCGCTGGTGACAGCCTCCTGTGCCGTCACCGTGCGCGCGGTCAGGATCATCTCGAGCGCGCGCGATTCGCCGATCAGGCGTGCGAGGCGCTGGGTGCCGCCGTAGCCGGGGATCAGCCCCAGCCGCACTTCCGGCAGGCCGAGGCGTGCATTTTCCGTCGCCATCCTGAACGTGCAGGCCATTGCCAGTTCGAGCCCGCCGCCGAACGCGTAGCCGTTGATCAGTGCGATCGACGGCATGCGCAGCCGTTCGAGCGCGGCGAAGGTCGTCTGCCCGAACACGGCGCCGTCGTACTGCGACTGCATCGGGCGATCCATCAGTTCCTTGATGTCCGCGCCGGCGCAGAATGCCTTGGCGCCGGCTCCGGTGATGATCAGTGCCCGAGCATCGCTGCGGCCGACCGCCTCGATGGCCGCGCCCAGTTCGGCGATGAGCGAGAAGGAGAGCGCGTTGAGCGCTTCCGGGCGGTTGATCGTGACGAGTGCGATCTCGTCGATTCTCCGGGTCTCGATCGCCATCGTTCAGGTCTCCGTCGTGCTGCGCGTCCAGCGCACCGGCGCCGGCGTCAGGCGGCCGCCACGCGTGGCCTCCACCAGTTCGCGCTTGAGGATCTTGCCGCTGGGGGTCAGCGGGAAGGCGTCCATCACCAGCCAGTACTCGGGCATGTCGTAGCGGGACAGACCGACTTCGGCCAGATGCGCGAGCATCGCATCGGCTTCGACCTGGTACTCGTCGCGGAGCACGACGGCGAGGCAGACACGCTCGCCAAGGCGAGCGTCCTCGACCGGATAGGCCGCCGCTTTCAGCACCGCCGGGTGCTTCATCGCGAGATTCTCGATATGCGCCGGGTGGATGTTGTGTCCGCCGCGGATGATGAGATCCTTCTTGCGGCCGACGATCTGCAGATTGCCGTGCGCGTCGAACCGGCCCAGATCGCCGCTCATGAACCACCCCGAGCGATTGAACGACGATTCGGTGGCCTGCTGATTGTCGAAGTAGCCCAGCGTGAGCAGGGCGCCACGTGTGCCGATCTCGCCGATCTGTCCGGGCTGCGCTTCCAGATCCGGATTCTCGGCATCCCACAGCCGGGTCTCGTAGCCGGCGCAGGCTCGCCCGCAGGTGCCGGTGACCACGTCCACCGGATCGTCGGGCAGCGTGTACTGGTGCGAGCCGTTCTCCGTCATGCCGTACACGTTCATCGTCCGGATGCCCAGGTCGAGGAAGCCGCGGCACAGTTCCGGCGCGATCACCGCGCCGGCCATGTAGAAGATGCGCACCGCGCCCAGGTCGCGTCGCCCTCGGCGCCGCACCTCGGCCAGCACGTCGATGCCGTGTGTCGGCACCCCCATCACGTAGGTGGCCTGGCAGTGCAGGATCCAGTCGAGCGGGCGCATGCCCGGCAGCGGATCGTTCACCACCAGTTCGAAGCCGGCCACCAGCGACTGGGTGAGGCCGACGGTGGCGATGTGGTGAGACAGGGGGCTGAGCGAGCAGAGCACGGTCGACGGATCGTGCCCCCAGTCGCGCACCATCGCGCGCGCATTGGCGAGCAGCGTGTTGTCCGAGTGCATCACGCCCTTGGGGGCACCGGTGGTGCCCGAGGTAAACGCGAGATAGCAGACCTTGTCGGGATTGCCGGCTGGCGGCGGGAGGTATTCGAGCATCGCCGCGAGCTCCGGCGCGGGCGGTTGCGGCGCGTCGCAGCCCGGTTCGAGGCGGCGCAGGTGACGCATCCGGGGCAGGGCGGCTGCCGGCGTGAAGACGTCGAAGCGACCGGCATCGGCGCCGTGCCCGGTCTGGGCGTACAGCGCGGCGCAGCCGGTGCGCTCGAGCAGCGCGAGCACCTCCTGGCCGGTGAAATTCTGGTGCAGCGAGGGGTTGCACACGTACCCGTTGCGCGAGCAGGCGAGCAGGATCGCCACCGCTTCCACCCGGTTGGGCAGCCAGATCGCCACGCGGTCGCCCGCCCGCAAGCCCGCCGCGTGCAGTTCGGCCGCGATGCGATCGACCCGTTCGAGCAGCGCCTGCCACGTCAGGCGGACGCGCGAGTCGCGCAGCGCGGGCGCCTGCGGCCGCTGCGCCGCGTGCGCGGCGAGCAGCGTGTACAGCGTGTCGTTCTGCCAGAAGCCGGCCGTGTAGTAGGTGCGTGCAGTGCCGGGGTCGTGCAGGGTCAGCAGCGTGGTCATCGAGCGATCGCGGTCAGTGACCCATCTTGCCCGGATCGGGCTTGCGCTTGCCGCGGAACGACTCGCCGAGTTCCTGCGACTCCTCGGTCTCGAGGTACAGCCGCAGCAGCAGGTCGTGCGAAACGCGGGCGAGGCCGCCGACCCCGCCGTGGCGTGCGGTGAACGCAGCCTTGACCGACGCCAGGGCAAACGCTCCGCGATCGCAGATCTCCAGCGCCATCCGCGTCGTCTCTTCGCGCAGGCGATCGTCCGGCACCACCTTGTTGATCAGGCCCAGCGCCAGCGCCTCGTCGGCCGACAGCTTCGGATTGGTGAACCACATCTCCTTTGCCTTCTTCTTGCCGACCAGGTCCTCCAGGTACCAGGTGCCGTACCCGGCATCGAAGCTGCCCATCATCGGTCCGACCTGCCTGAACACCGCGCTCTGCTTGGCGATGGTCAGGTCGCACATCACCTGCAGCACCTGGCCGCCGCCGACCGCGAAGCCGTTCACCGACGCGATCACCGGTTTCTGGAGCCGCTCGATGCTCTCGTAGATCTCGAGCGTGGGCAGCATGCCGGCATAGAGCGTCGAGTCCTCCATCCCTTCCTTGCGCCCGCCGATGCAGAAGAATCTGTCGCCCGCACCAGTGATCACCAGCACGCGCGTACGGGTCTCGCGCCGCACCTCGTTGATGCAGTCGCGAATCTCGTGGCACATCTGCGCCGTGAACATGTTGCCGTCGTCCGGGCGGTTCAGCGTGAGCCAGCCGATCGGGCCCTGCTCCTCGTACAGGATGGTGTCAAAGCTCATATCAGTCTTGCCTCGCGCAGTTCCGAAAGACGTGCCGCGTCGTAGCCGAGCAGTTCGCCCAGCACGGCAGCGGTGTGCTCGCCCAGCAGCGGCGGTGCGTGGCGATAGCTCGCGCGGTCGCCATCGATCCCGATCCCCAGCCCGACCTGCGGAATGCGCCGGTCGCGCTCGTCGCGTGCGCAGTAGAACAGGCCACGGTCGAGCAGTTGCGGGTCGCCGACGAGTTCGTCGACCCGGTTGACCGGACCGGCGGGCACGCCGGCGCGGGCGAAGACATCGAGCCAGTGTTCGCGCGACCGGGTGAGCAGCAGCGACTGGATGTCGCCGACGATGCGCGCACGATGTTCCAGTCGCCGGGCGTTGGTGGCGAAGGTCTCCTGCAGCGCGTACTCCGGCTGGCCGACCGCACGCCAGAAGCGCGCCCAGATGCCGTCATTGCCCAGTCCCAGCGTCAGCGGCTCGGTGGCCGTGTCGAACACCTGGTAGACCGCGATCACGCTGTCGCGAGCGCCCGTTCTGGCTGGCACCGCGCCTGACCCGAGATAGGGCACGATGCGCGGCGACATGAAGCGGGTCATGCTCTCCACCATCGCGATGTCGATCTGGTGGCCGCGGCCGGACCTCTGACGATCGAACAGCGCAGCGACCACCGCGTATGCGGCATCCATTCCCGAGATCAGGTCCGCGGCCGGCGTGCCGACCTTCTGCGGCGGGCTGTCCGCTTCGCCGGTGAGGTCCATCACGCCGCTGTAGCCTTCTGCAATCAGGTCGTAGCAGGCGCGGTCGGCGCGCTCTCCGGCCAGCCCGAAGCCGGTGATCGACAGATGCACCAGATCGGGCCTGACCTGCGACAGCGAGGCATGGTCGACACCGAGCTTGCGCTGCACCCGGTCGACGAGATTCACGGCGACCACATCGACCTTGCGCACGAGATCGTGCAGTACGGCACGGCCGGCTTCGGTGGCGTAATCGAGCGTGACGCTCTTCTTGTTGCGGTTCACGCTCAGGAACCACAGCGACTCGCCGTCGAGAAATGGCGGACCCCACGCGCGAGCGTCGTCGCCGCGGCCAGGCCGTTCCAGCTTGAGCACCTCGGCCCCCATGTCGGCGAGCAGCATCGTCGCGTAGGGGCCGGCGATCGACGAGGTGAGGTCGAGAACACGGATGCCCGCGAGCAGCGAATTTCCGCCCGGGCGGGGCGGCGGCAGGGCATCGAGCGGCAGTGCAGGGGGGCTGCGGTCAGTCATGTCGGACGATATTGCAAGGTATGTGCCACGCAGCGCCGAAGCCACCTGCGTGGGGCGCCGTTGCCAGGCAAGCCCGAAACGTGTTCTCATCGAGGACACGGCGACACGCGGTGTAGACGAAAAAGACACGGCACGTCTCGTTCACCCGCCCAGAAGCGCCGTCGAGGAGACCGAATGGCGCACGGGCAATCACGGCTCGGCGTGCTGGTGACCACCCACGCGGGCGAGGTGCTGCACGCGAGCGATCTCATGGAGGATGCGCGCATACGCGCGGCCGCGCTGGCATGGCAGCCCCCGGGGGTGGCCGATCTTGGCGCGATCGAGATCGACGGCGAGCGATTGATCGTCCTCTATCGGGCCGGGCGGGAGACCTGTGTACGCTTCGTTCACCGCGCGGCAGACGAGCACACGCTGTTCGACTTCGTCGGCGGGGTCGACTTCGCCTACGCGATTCTCGAGCATCTGGTCAGCAGCCCGTACGAGGCGATGACGGTGGTCGACGCGGCGGGCTTCGTCCGCTACATCAGCCCGGTCCACGCGCGCTTCTTCGGCCTGGCCCCGAGCGAGGGCATCGGGCGCCACGTGACCGAGGTGATCGAGAACACGCGCCTGCACGAGGTCGTGCGCACCGGCAAGGCCGAGATCGGGCAGGTGCAGAGCATGCGCGGGGTGGCGCGCGTGGTGAGCCGCATCCCGATCGCCTCGGGTGAGCGCGTCGTCGGCGCCATCGGGCAGGTCATGTTCAAGGAGCCCGAGGCCGTGCACGACCTGTCGCGGGAAGTGACGCGGCTGCGCTCCGAGATCGCCTACTATCGGCGCGAGCTGTCCGACATGCGCCAGCGCGGCAGCGGCTTCGACCAGATCGTCGGCAACAGCAGCGCGGTGCGCAAGCTCAAGTCCGACATCGCTCGCGTGGCGCCGCTCGACGTGCCGGTGCTGCTGATCGGCGAGAGCGGCACCGGGAAGGAACTCGCCGCCCACGCCATCCACGCACTCAGTGCGCGGCACGCCCGGCCGATGGTCTCGGTCAATGCAGCAGCGCTGCCGGCGGGGCTGGTCGAGAGCGAACTGTTCGGCTACGAGGGCGGCGCGTTCTCGGGCGCCGACCGCAAGGGTCGCCGCGGCCGCTTCGAGCAGGCCCATCGCTCCACGCTGCTGCTCGACGAGATCGGCGACATGCCAGCCGAGGTGCAGGTGAAGCTGCTGCGCGTGCTGCAGGACGGCGTGGTGGAGCGGGTCGGCGGAACCCATGCGATCCAGTCGAATTTCCGCCTGATCAGCGCCACTCACTGCGACCTCGACCAGCTGGTGCAGAGCGGACGCTTCCGGCTCGATCTGTTCTATCGCGTCAGCACGGTCGTGCTGCGGCTGCCGCCGCTGCGCGAGCGGCTGGAGGATATCCCGCTGCTCGCCGAGCACTTCCTGCACGCCTTCGCGCAGCGGCACGAGCGGCTCGCCAAGCGCATCAGTGCCGAGGCCTGTGCCGCGCTGCGCGCTCTGCCGTGGCCGGGTAACGTGCGCCAGTTGCAGCACGACCTCGAACAGGCGGCGATCTTCTGCGAAGGCGACGTCATCGGGCCGGGCGACCTTCCGCGCAGGGCACCGCTCCCCACCGGTACGGCATCGCCGGTACGCAACGTGCTGGAGGACGTCGAGTTGCGCCTGATCGACGACGCCCTGGTGCGCTGCGACGGCAACAAGAAGAAGGCTGCGCTGGAACTGGGCATCTCGCGCTCGCACCTCTACAAGCGGCTGGCGCAGCGGCAGGCTCAGCCGTGATGCCTGCGGCCTGATCCGCGGTCGCCCGCAGCGCCGCCGCTGCGCGGCATGCGCCGCAGCGCTGCGGCTCAGGGCGCCAGCAGCTCGGCGCGGTGCCGGTCGATGAACGCGGTGGTGATCTTGCCTGCGGCGAACGCCGGATGCGCGAGCGCGCGCTGCAGGAACGGCAGATTGGTCTCGACCCCTTCGATGGCGAAGTCGGCAAGCGCGGCCTGCATGCGCGCGATCGCTGCCGCGCGATCCGGGCCGCGGCTGATCACCTTCGCGATCATCGGGTCGTAGAAGTGACTGACCGCGTCGCCTTCGCGCACGCCGGAGTCGATGCGCAGGCTGTCGTCCTCTGCCGGGGCCGAGAAACGCGACAGAACTCCGGTGGAGGGCAGGAAGTTCTTCTGCGGTCGCTCGGCGTACACCCGGCACTCGATCGCGTGACCCTGCGGCCGGATGTCGCCCTGCGCGTCGACCGGCAGCGGCGCCCCGGCGGCGAGCAGGATCTGCAATCCGACCAGATCGACGCCGGTCGTCATCTCGGTCACCGGGTGTTCGACCTGAATGCGGGTGTTCATCTCCAGAAAGAAGAACTCGGCGCTGTCCGCGTCGACGACGAACTCCACGGTGCCGGCGCCACGATAGCGTTCGCGCTCGACCAGTCGCACCGCCGCGCGCGTCATCGCCTCGCGGGTGGCTGCTGACAGCCCCGGCGCCGGGCTTTCCTCGATCACCTTCTGGAAGCGCCGCTGCACGGAGCAGTCACGCTCGTGCAGATGCAGGCCGCGGCCATCGCCGAAACCGAACACCTGCACCTCGACGTGACGCGCGCGCGCGATGAAGCGTTCGAGATAGACCGCGCCGTCCCCGAACGCCCGCGCCGCCATCGACTGCGTTGCCGCCACGGCCGCCGCGAGGTCCTCGAGGCGATCGACGCGGCGCATGCCGATGCCCCCGCCACCGGCTGCTGCCTTGACCAGCAGCGGAAAGCCCACACGCGTGGCAGCCGCCTGCAGCGCGGCCATCGTGTCCTCGTCGAGCGAGGTTGCCGGCGTGGCTGTTGCGCCGGCGGCGACGGCCCCCGCAGCCGGCGGCGCAGTGTCGCCCGCGAGCGGCGGCGGCGCGAAGCGTGGGCTGCCGGGCAGCACCGGCACGCCTGCCCGCTGCGCCAGTCCGCGCGCGCATTCCTTGTCGCCCATGTCGTCGATCGATTGCGGGTCGGGGCCGATCCAGATGAGTCCCGCCGACTGCACCGCACGCGCGAACTGCGCATTCTCGGACAGGAAGCCGTAGCCCGGATGCACGGCATCGGCGCCGGTCGCGAGCGCGGCGTCGATCAGGCGCTCGATCACGAGATAGCTCTGCTTTGCCGGAGCCGGTCCGATCGGCACCGAGCGATCGGCGAGGGCGACGTGTTGCGCGCCGGCGTCAGCCTCGGAGTGGACGGCGACCGTTTCGATGCCGAGCGCACGCGCGCTGCGGATCACGCGGCAGGCGATCTCGCCGCGGTTGGCGATCAGGATGCGCTTGATGGACATGGACAGATACCGTGAACGGGGGAGGACCTCGGGCGCAGCCGGCAGCCGGAAGGATCGATGCGCGAGTCGGGCGGGTTGCCGGCGGCGCGGGCGCAATGCCGCCGCCGCCCGACCGTGCTCAGTAGCTGGTCGGCCACGTTCGCAGCAGGTGTTCGCCGATGCCACCGCGCTTGCGGCGCCGGTAGATCTCGAACATGCCGATCAGGTAGTCGCGCGTCTCCTGCGGTCTGATCACGTTCTGCGCCGAGTACATGCCGGCCAGATCCCACACCTCGCTGTCGCGCGCGATGTGCGCGAACGCTTCGTCCCAGCCCGGGTCTCCCGGCTTGAGGCCGTGCACGATCTGCGTGGACGCTGCCGGGTCCATGAAGCTCACTTCGGCGCTGGGCCAGGCGATCATCTCGTCATTGTTGCGCCCGCCGCCCATCGCGACGTAGGCGCGTCCGTAGGCCTTGCGCACGAGCACGGTGATCGTCGGCACGGTCACCAGCGACGTGGCGTTCATGAAGTTCATGATGAAGCCGGGCGCCCCGCGGCGCTCCGCCTCGAGCCCGACAACGAAGCCCGGTGTGTCCATGAACCGCACCATCGGGATGTTGAACGAGTCGCAGAGCACGGTGAAGTCCACGATCTTGCGGATGGCATCGACGGTGAGCGCGCCGCCGGCGCCATTGGGGTTGTTGGCGATGATGCCGACGCTGCGCCCGTCCAGGCGGGCGAGGGCAGTCACCGCGGACTTACCGAACCGGGGCTTGAGCTCGAACACGCTGCCGGCGTCGAAGATCACCTCCAGGATGCGGCGCATGTCGTAGACCTGCGTGCGCTTCGCCGGGAGGATGTCGAGAATGCGATCCTGATCCGCGCCGGAGCCCGGGCTCACCGGATGCACCGGGGGCAGCTCCATGTTGTGGCCAGGCATGTAGGACAGGAAGCGCCTGATCGCCACCATCGCCTCGCCATCGGTGTCGACGACACAGTCGATCAGCCCGGTCGTGTCCGCGTGCAGCCGCCAGCCGCCCAGTTCCTCGACGTCGACCCGCTGTCCGATCGCCGCCGAGACGAGTTTCGGACTGGACACCGACATGATCGAGCCCTTGCGCATCACCGCGAAGTCGGCGCAGCAGCACATCCAGGCCGAGGATCCGAATGCGGTGTCCAGCGCAGCCGCCGCCCAGGGGTTGTCGCGGGTGCGGCGGAACTGCGCGGGATCGTTGCCGAGCAGACTGCCCATCCCGCGGGCGCCCATCGTGTCGGGCATGCGCGCGCCGGTGGACTCGCCGATGTGCACGAACGGCATCCCGCAGTCGATCGCGGTGCGCCGGACGTGGCCCATCTTGCGCGAATTGGTCGCGCTGGTCGACGCGCCCTTGACGGTGAAGTCGTTGACCACGATCGCCGAGTCGCGACCGTCGATCCTGCCGAAGCCGACGATCTTGCCGTCGCGCGGAGTCCTGCCGCGATCTTCCGCAAATACACTCGACTCGCCGAGCAGTCCCGATTCGCGGAAGGTTCCGGCATCGACCAGCAGCGCGAGCCGCTCCTCGGCGTTCAACTGCCCGCGCTCGCGCCGCCGCGCGAGTTTCTCCTCCCCGCCCATCGCGCGGGCGCGGGCGCGTCGGCGGTCGAGTTCCGCAAGTGTGCTCTGGTGATCGCTCATCGATGGCGTCCGCGTTCGGGTGTGGTGGCGGGGAGAGGGAAGCGCACGCGGCCGGGCATGCCGTCGCGGCGCCGTCGGCTCAGTCGACCCTTGCCCCGGTCTCCTTCACCAGCTGCGAGTAGGTGCCGACGTCCACGCGCATGCGCTCGGCGAACTGCTCCGGCGACATCGCGAGCGGCGGGGCGCCCACTGCAATCAGCTGCTGCGCGACGTCAGGCGCACGCAGCACGCGGGCGACCTCCTTGTTCAGCCGGGTGACCACGTCGCGAGGAACGCCGGCCGGGCCGAGCAGTCCGATCCACGTGTGCAGGTCGAAGCCGGCCACTCCGGCTTCGGCGAGCGTCGGCACATCGGGCAGCATCGGATTGCGCTCGGTCGAGGTTACTGCCAGCGGTCGCAGGCGCTTCACGCGCACGAACTCCATGACCGAAGCGAGTCCGGTCAGGGCCGTGGGCACTTCGCCGCCGATCAGTGCCGTGGCGAGCGGGCCGCCCCCCTTGTACGGCACGTGCAGCA
>CANGUQ010000004.1 GCA_947456915.1 Betaproteobacteria bacterium | reverse complement strand
GCCGGGCTGTGGACCGGGCTTGCCCGGGAGTTGCCGGCGCTGGGCGCTGCGGCGCGTCGGGTGTGTGCCGCGCAGGCCGCCCGGCCGGACCTGGTCACGGCACTGGTCGAGTTCTGTCGGGACCGGCTAAAATAGAGGGCTTTTTACCTCCGTCTGCCCGATCGACCCCGCCGGTCGACGTTTCGGGCTGTTCCGGCTTGCGCCGGCACTGCGCAGTCCCCCATCCAGCTCAGGAACGCTACGTCAATGAAGATCGCTCAGGAAGTCCGGCCCGGGAACGTGATCATGGTCGGCAAGGATCCGCTCGTCGTGCAGAAGGCCGAATTCAGCAAGTCCGGCCGCAACGCGTCGGTGGTCAAGATGAAGCTGAAGAACCTGCTCACCGGCACCGCCACCGAGACGGTGTATCGCGCCGACGAGAAGTTCGAGATGGTCTCGCTCGAACGCAAGGAAGTCACCTACTCCTACTTCGCCGATCCGTCCTACGTGTTCATGGACGCCGAGTTCAATCAGTACGAGATCGACGGCGACAACATGGGCGATGCGCTGAACTACCTCGAGGAGGGCATGCCGGCCGAGGTCGTGATCTACAACGAGCGGCCGATCTCGGTGGAGATCCCGCAGACCCTCGTGCGCGAGATCATCTACACGGAGCCGGCGGTGCGCGGCGACACCTCCGGCAAGGTGCTCAAGCCGGCCAAGCTCAAGAGCGGATTCGAGATTCCGGTGCCCCTGTTCTGCGACACCGGCGACCGGATCGAGATCGACACGCGCACCAACGAGTACCGCAACCGGGTCAAGGGCTGACCGTGGCCGGGTTGCGTCCGCACGCATGAAGGCCGCGACTTTCGAGTACGCCCGCGTCGACAGCGTCGAGCACGCGTGCCGGCTGCTCGACGAGCGCGGGCCGGAGGCCAAGCTGCTCGCCGGCGGGCAGAGCCTGGTGCCGATGATGGCAATGCGGCTCGCGCGGCCGTCGTGGCTGATCGACGTCAACGCGGTGGCCGAGCTCAGGACCTCGTACCAGCGCGGCGACCTGTGGGTGACCGGCGCCACGGTGCGCCAGGTCGACATCGAGCGCGATGCAGCGGCAGCACGTGCGGTGCCGCTGATCCGGCAGGGCCTGCACTGGGTCGGCCACGTGCAGACGAAGAACCGCGGCACCGTCGGCGGCAGTCTGGTGCACGCCGACCCGTCGGCCGAACTGCCGCTCGTCGCGCAGACCCTCGGCGCGCAGTTCGTGCTGCGCTCGAGCCGCGGCGTGCGCACGCTCGACGCGAGCGAGTTCTTCGTCGCCCCGATGGTCACTGCCACCGAGCCCGACGAGTGCCTGACCGAGGTGCACTGGCCGATCTGGCGGGGTGAGCGCACCGGATCGGCCTTCGACGAGATCAGTATCCGGCACGGTGACTACGCGATCGTCGCCGCCTGCGCGCAGGTCGAACTCGATCGTGCCGGGCGTTGCGTGAAGCTCGCGCTGGGCGTGGGTGGAGCCAGCGGCACCCCGGTGGCGATGGACGACATCGCCGATCAGCTCGTAGGTACGGCGCTCGAGGACGCAGCGATCGAGCAGGCGGTGCAGGCCGTCGCCCGCCACCTCGATCCGGCTTCGGACGTGCACGCGAGCGCGGCCTACCGGCTTCACCTCGCGCGCACGCTGGGCGCGCGCGTGCTGCGCGCGGCGCGGGCATCGGCGCTCGCCATCCCGGCACACTGAGCCTGCAGACCGAACCCGAATGCCGAGCGCGTGCAGCGCACGCGCGATCAGATCCCGAGACGACGATGCCCGAACCCACCGCAACGATCACCGTCACCGTGAACGGCACGGCGTTCACGCGTACCGTGCCCACGCGCCTGTCGCTGGTCGACTTCCTGCGCGAGACATTGCGCCTGACCGGCACGCACGTGGGTTGCGAACACGGCATCTGCGGCGCCTGCTCGGTGATCCTCGACGGCGACCCCGTGCGCTCGTGCCTGATGTTCGCGGTGCAGGCCGACGGGCACGCCGTTACCACGGTCGAGGGTCTGGCCAACTCCGACGGGTCGATGAGCGTGCTGCAGGACAGCTTCTGCGAGACGCACGGCCTGCAGTGCGGGTACTGCACACCAGGCATGCTGATCGCGTCGCACGCGCTGCTGCAGGCCAACCCGCGGCCGAGCGCAGCGCAGATCCGCGACGCGATCAGCGGCAACCTGTGCCGCTGCACCGGCTATCAGCAGATCGTCGACGCGGTGCAGCTCGCCGCCGAGCGGCGCGCGCAGGCAACGGGGACTGCCGGCTAGCGCCGGCCGCGCGGCCGCCCCGCCGGCGCGCCGTTTCCGCCTCAATCGGAGCGAATCGACATGGCAGCCAGGACCTCGCCCTACGGGTTTCGCTACATCGGTGCCAAGCGACGCACCAAGGAAGATCCGCGTTTCGTCACCGGTCGCGGCCGCTATGCCGCCGACGTGCAGCTGCCCGGCATGCTGCACGTGGCGATCGCGGCCAGTCCCTATCCCTCGGCGCGCATCCGTGCGATCGACGCGCGCGCCGCGCTCGCGCTGCCCGGCGTGCGCTACGTGCTGACCGGCGAGGAACTGTGCGCCGCAGTCGATCCGCTGTACGTCGGTGTCGACGCGCCGAAGGTGAAACGCTACCCGCTCGCGCACGGCGTGGTGCGCTACGCCGGCGAGTGGGTGGTGGCCGTCGCTGCCGAGACGCGCGCCATCGCCGAGGACGCGGTCGAACTGATCGAGGTCGACTACGAGCCGCTGCCGCACGTGATCGATCCCGAGCAGGCGGCGAAGCCCGACGCGGTGAGGGTGCATCCCGACCACGGCAGCAACGTGCTGTTTCACCGCAGGTTCGTCTGGGGCGACGTCGATGCCGCCTTCGAGCGCGCCGACCACCGGATCGCGTTTCGCGCCCGCTGGGGCCGCAGCGCCACGGTACCGATCGAGACCTTCGTCGCGGTGGCGCAGTGGGATGCCGGCAACGAGATCCTCGACGTGTGGGCGTCGATCCAGATGCCGAAGTTTCCCGATCAGCTCGCGCGCGCACTGCGCCTGCCGGGCAATGCGCTGCGCGTGCACTTCGACGTCGACGTCGGCGGCAGCTACGGGGTGAAGCGCGGCATCAAGCACACGCTGCTGGTCGCCTATCTGGCGAGGAAACTCGGCGCACCCGTTCGGTTCCTCGAGGACCGGCTGGAGAACATGCGCGGCGGTGACATGCACGGACCCGACCGCATCTTCGACATGCGCGTGGCCTTCGATCGCGACGGCACGATCCGCGCGTGGAAGATCAAGGCGCTGGACGACGTGGGCGCCTATGCCGGGCGCTCGCCGCTGCAGCTGGGCAAGCCGGTATCGGCGATCTGCGGCCCGTATCGCATTCCGGCCGTGGAGTACGAGCCCACTTCGGTGATGACCAACAAGACGCCGCAGGAGGCGGTGCGCGGCTTCGGTCAGTCGCCGACCAACTTCGCGATGGAACTCACCATCGATCGCGTGGCGCGTCATCTCGGGATGGACCGGCTGGAGCTGCGACGGCGCAACCTGATCCGCAAGGAAGAGTTCCCCTGGCGCATTCCCAGCGGCACCACCTACGATTCGGGCGACTACCACACGGTTCTCGACAAGGCGCTGGCGGCGGCCGACTACGATGCGCTGCTGCGGCGGCGCGACGAGGCGCGGCGTGCCGGCAGGCTCGCCGGGATCGGCGTGTCCACCTGCCTCGAGCCCTCCGGGGGCAATTCCTCGTTCGAGCCGTTGTTCAATCCGAAGAACGAGACGACGACGTGGATGGATTCGTGTCTGGTGCGCGTGGACCTGAACGGTGCGATTACCGGCGTCTTCGGCACCTCGAGCTCGGGACAGGGACATCAGACGCTCGTGTCCACGGTGATCGGCGAAGTGCTCGAGCGCGACCCCGCGGGGATTCGCGTCGTGCACGCCGATTCGCTCAACGCACTGCCGTCGAACAGCCCGGTGGGCAGTCGCATGGCGATCATGCTCGGCGGGGCTGCGGCCGGTGCCGCGCGGGAAATCAGGCGCACGCTGATCGCGATCGGTGCGCACAACCTGGGTGTGGCGCCCGAGGCAGTGACCTATCGCGACGGGGGTGTGTTCGAGACGTTGCACCCGGAGAAGCGCCTGTCGTGGGACCAGTTGGTGGAGATCGCGCACCGCAAGTTCCACCGGATGCCGCCGGGCGTCGAGCCCGGGCTGCAGGCGAAGTTCGTGTGGGAGGTGCCCACCGGCGGCACGCTGCCGACCGCGGACGGGCAGGTGCAGATGTATCCGTGCTACTCGTTCGAGTCGCACGTCGTCTACGTCGAGATCGATCCGGACACCGGCAAGCCGACGATCGGCAGGTACGTGGTCGGCCATGACTGCGGCGTGATGATCAATCCGGACATCGTGCACGGAATGACCTTCGGGGGTGTTGCGCACGGCGTCGGTGCGGCGCTGTACGAGAAGTTCGCGTTTTCCGACGACGGGCAGTTGCTGTCGGGGACGTTCATGGACTACCTGATTCCCAGCGCGCTCGAGGTGCCGGAGATCTCGATCGTCGATCACTGCACGCCGTCGCCGCTCACCACGTTCGGCCAGAAGGGCTCGGGCGAGGCTGGCTATCTGGGCGGCCCCGCGGCGATCGCCTGCGCGATCAACGATGCGCTCGACCCGCTCGGCACGGCGATCGCGGAGACGCCCATGTCGCATCTCGCGCTGTGGAGCCTCGCGCAGCAGGCTCTGGCGAAACCGAAACTCGAGGACGCCGCCTGATGCAGAGCCGCTCCTGCGCTGCGGGGGACTCAGGCGCCGTCGGCGGCACTGGCGACGGCGCGGCGCCTGCAGCCGAATCCGCGCCCGCAGCGGAATCCGCGCCGGTATCCGACCCCGAATCTGCGGCCCCGCCGCGCAGCACGCGTCACTGCCGCCTCCCGACCTTGCATGAACCGCTGGAGCTGAACCGATGATCATCGACATCCACGCCCACTACCTGCCGCAGTACGTGTTCGACCGCTTCGACCGCGATGCGGCGAAGTTTCCGGGGGTACAGCTGCAGCGCGACGACAAGGGCGCGCGCATCGGCTTCGTCGGCAAGCCGCTGTCGCGGCCGATCTCGCCCAAGCTGTCGAGTCTCGCCGACCGACGCGGCTGGATGGACGCGAACGGCATCGATCATCAACTGGTCGGGACGTGGATGGACGCCACCGGCTACGAACTGCCGGCCGAGGAGGGGCTCGCGTGGAGCCGCTTCGTCAACGCCTGCATGCTGGAGAACCTCGGCGACGAGAAGCGCTTCACGCCGCTGGCCACGGTGCCGCTGCAAAGCGGGCAACTCGCGGCGCAGGTGCTCGAGGAAGTGATGGCGCAGGGCTTCGGCGGCGTGATGATCGGTACCCTGCCTACCGGCGAAGGCGGCAATCTCGACTCGCCCGATCTCGACCCGTTCTGGGAGACCGCCTCGCGTCTGAAGGCACCGGTGATGCTGCACCCGATGTTCGTGTGCGGCGAGCCGCGACTGGCCGACTACGACCTGATCAACGCGATCGGCCGGCTGGTCGACACCTCGATCGCGGTGTCGCGTCTGCTGTTCTCCGGCCACCTGCTGAAGTATCCCGGCGTGAAGCTCGTGCTGTCGCACGGCGGCGCGGCGTTGCCGTTCGTGCTCGGGCGGCTGGGGCGCCATCACGAGATCTACGCCGACAAGTACGCCGACCCGCGCAAGGGCTTCGAGGCCCTGTACTTCGATGCGCTGGTATTCGACGCCGACTCCACCGAGTACCTGCTGGACAAGGCGGGCTACGACAAGGTGATGATGGGCTCCGACATGCCGTTCCCGGCCGGCGATCCGCATCCGTTGCGCCCGATCGACGCGGTGGTGAAGGATGAGGCGCGGCGCCGCGCGATCCTCGAGGACAATGCTCGACGCGTGTTTCGCGTGCGGCCCGATTGCGCGATGCCCGCTGCCTGACTGCGGCTTCATCCGGCACGCAGCCGGGGCTCCTCTATGGCGAGACCCGCGCGAAAATCACGACCAACACGAAAAGGGGCCAGGCCCCATTTCCGAAAAGGGGCCTGGCCCCTTTTTCGGCGCTGCGGGGAGCGGAGTGTGGCGTGAACTGTTGCGAGGGGAGTCCGAGGAGTGCGCGCCGGCGAAGATCGGCGCAGCGATGGAGGATTGGATGAATACACGACGCAGACAGTTGCTCGCCGCTGGCGCAGGCGGCGCCGTCACCGGTACAGTCAGCACGTTCGCGCCCGGTGAGGCGGCATGGGCGCAGGCGCGCTTTCCGGAACGGCCACTGCGTCTGATCGTGCCGTTCGCGCCCGGCGGCGAGACCGATTTCGTCGGCCGCACGTGGGCCAATCGCGTGGCGCCGCACCTGGGCACGACGATCGTCGTCGACAACCGGCCCGGCGCCGGCGGTGCGATCGGTGCGGCCGAGGCGGCTCGGGCGAAGCCCGACGGTCACACGCTGCTGTCTGGCACCACGACCACCCACGTCATCAACCCGGCGGCGATGGACAAGCCGCCGTACGACCCGCAGCGGGACTTCGCGCCGGTGACGCTGGTCAGCTCGTCGCCGACCTGCGTGATGATCAACCCGTCCCTGCCAGTGAAGAGTCTGAAGGAGCTGGTCGCCTTCGTGCGCGCGAACCAGCAGAGGCTCTCCTACGGCTCGCCGGGCGCGGGCAGCATCAATCACCTCGCCGGAGAACTGTTCAAGCAGCAGGTTGGCGCACCCGAATTGCAGCACGTGCCCTACAAGGGCGCAGGTCCGGGGGTGGCCGATCTGATCGCGGGCCACATCCCGATGTTCATGGGGATCTTCGGCGCGCAGCCGCTTGCACAGCATCGCTCGGGACGGCTGCGCATCATCGCGGTGTTCAGCGAGCAGCGCCTGAAGGCGGCGGGGGATATTCCCACTGCGGCAGAGCAGGGGCTGAAGGGCATGGTCACCAGCATCTTCCACGGCGTGTTCGTGCCGGCCGGCACACCGGCGCCGCTGATCGGCCAGCTGCACGCCGCCACGCAGAAGGCGTGGGCGGAGGGGCTGCTGCAGAAGGATCTGGAGACCGTCGGCGGCACTCCGGCAGTGGAGTCCACGCCGGAGTCGACGGCGAGGCTGATCCGCGACGAGACGACGCGCTGGACGCCGCTGGTCAAGTCGATCGGACTGAAGATCGAATAGCGTGCTCGCCGAACAGCGCGCGCGTACGGCGTGATGCGTCGTGCGACCCGTATCCCGGTCGGATGCTGCTGCCGGCCGGCGACCGTACCGAGCAACGAGAGCATCGAGAGGGCGACGCGATGGACACGAATCATCCCGAGGGCGGCTACCGCGATCTGCACGAGCACCTGGCCGAGCTGGAGCGGCGCGGCCTGCTGCTGAAGATCGACCGGCGTATCGACAAGGACGCGGAGCTGCACGCGCTGGTGCGCTGGCAGTTCGTCGGCGGCATGAGCGAGGCCGAGCGCAAGGCCTTCCTGTTCACCAACGTCGTCGACGGTCAGGGACGCCAGTACGACATCCCGGTGGTGGTCGGGGCACTCGCCGCCAACCGTGCGGTGTATTCCGTGGGCATGGATGCGCCGGTGGAGCGCATCCAGGCGAAGTGGGACCATGCGATCGCTCATCCGGTCAAGCCGCAGGTGGTCGAGCAGGCAGCGTGTCACGAGGTGATCCTCGAAGGCGCGGACCTGATCGGCCCGGGCAACGGGCTGGGCCGTCTTCCGATCCCGATTTCCACCCCGGGCTTCGACAGCGCGCCGACGCTCACCGCGACCAACGTGGTCACGCGCGACCCCGACACCGGCGTGCAGAACATGGGCACGTATCGTTGCGCGCTCAAGGCACCCGACCGTCTGGTCGTGCGCATGGCCACGCGCGTGGGCGGCGCTGGCGGCTATATCCACTACACCAGGCACCAGCAGCGCGGCGACCGGCAGATGCCGTGCGCGGTCGTGCTGGGTTGCCCGCCGTACGTGGCATTCATGGGGCCGCAGAAGCTGCCGATCGGCATGGACGAACTGGAGGTCGCCGGCGGGCTCGCCGGTGCGCCGATCCGCATCACCCGTGCGCACTCGGTCGACCTGATGGTGCCGGCCGAATCGGAGGTGGTGATCGAGGGGCTGATCGACACCGAGACGGTGGAGCCCGAGGCGCCGTTCGGCGAGTCGCACGGGCACGTCGCGCTCGAGGAATTCAACATGGTGATGAAGATCACGGCGATCACCATGCGCAGGAACGCGGTGATTCCCTCCTACATCAGCCAGGTCGCGCCCAGCGAGTCGAGCGTGATCAAGCGCGTGGCCTACGAGCCGCTGTTCCTGACCCACCTGCGCGACGGGCTCGGGATCCGCGGGGTGAAGCGCGTGACGCTGCACGAACCGCTTACCGGACTGCTGCGGGTGACGATGATCACCTGCGAGCGCGGCATGCCACGCACCGAGGTCTGGCGTGCGCTCTACGGCGCAGCGTTCTTCAAGGGCGACTGCAGCAAGATCTGCATCGCGATCAACGACGACATCGATCCGGACAATTCGGACGCGCTGCTGTGGGCGATGGCGTATCGCAGCAATCCGGTCGCTGACGTGCTGACGCTGCCGCACCGGGGGCAGGGCCATGGGCCGAAGCGCGAGGCCGATGGCGACGAGGACTCCACCCTGCTCATCGACGCGACGATGAAGTCGGGCATGCCACCGCTCGCCCTGCCCAAGCGCGAGTACATGGAGCGGGCGAAGGCGATCTGGGACGAACTCGGCCTGCCGCCGGTGCGTCCGCAGCCGCCCTGGCACGGCTACTCTCTCGGCGACTGGCTGCCGGCGTGGGATGCTGCCGCCGAACGCGCCGTTCGCGGCGAGTGGATCGAGAACGGCCGCATCAGCGAGGCCCAGCAGCGCAAGGGACTCAAGCCGGAGACCAAGTTCCGGCCGCAATAGCGCTGCCCGGAAACGGATGGACGCGGCTGCGGCCGCGGGGCCGATGCGGCGGCCGCGCTGCGGCGGCAGGTCCGATCCGCGGCAGCGGCGAGTACACCAGGCGAACCCAGCACGAGGAGAACCCACGGATGGAACGCAGACACTTCATCGCCGCGACTGCGGCTGCCGCTGCAACCGGAGCGACCGCCGGACTCGCGTCGCCGCGCGGCGCACGGGCGCAGGTACCCGGCGCCGGCGACTGGCCGCGCGAGCCGGTGCGCGTGGTGATTCCATACTCGGCCGGCGGGCCGACCGAGGTGGCAGGGCGCATTCTCGGACAGGAACTGTCGAAGAACCTCGGCCAGAACTTCCTGATCGACCTGCGTCCGGGCGGCAACTCGGTGATCGGCACCGAGTACGTCGCACGCGCGAAGCCCGACGGCTACACGCTGCTGATGCAGGCGGCAGCCTTCGCGATCAACCCCACGCTGCTGCCCAGGCTGCCGTTCGATACCGTCGCCGACTTCGAGCCGATCACGATGGCCACACGCAGCGGACTCGTGCTGATCACGCAGACGGGCTCGCCGATCAGCACGGTCGCCGACGTGATCGCCTTCGCACGCGCCAAGCCGGGTATGGCGCAGTTCGCCTCGGCCGGCAACGGCAGCATGAGCCACATGTCGATGGAACTCTTCGCCTCGATGGCGAAGATCGAGGCCGTGCACATCCCGTACAAGGGCAGCGGCGCCGCGCTGCCCGACCTGATCGGCGGACACGTGCCATTCATGATCGACAATCTCGGTTCGGCAATGCCGCACATCCGCGGCGGCAAGCTGAAGGCGATCGCCACCACTGGCTCGCGACGCGCCGAAATGCTGCCGGCGGTGCCGACGATCGCCGAGACCCCCGCGCTGGCGGGCTACGAGACCAGCAACTGGTTCGGTTTCCTCGCGCCGGCGAAGATGCCGGTGGCGCTGATGGATCGCATCCACGGCGAACTGGTGAAGGTGATCCGCCGTCCGGACATCGTCGAGCGCTTCGCCAGGGACGGCGTGGAGGCGGTCGGCAACAGTCGCGCCGAGTTCGCCGCCTTTCTCCGCAACGAGATGAGCAAGTGGGGCAAGGTGATCAAGGAGCGGAACATCAAGGCGGACTGACGGGCGCGGGCCCGCCCGTGTACAGCGGCACGGGGCGGCGCCGCGCCGTGCCCGGACAGGTCAGGCGCGCCGGACTCTGGCAGGATTCATGCTTGACGCGATTTGCGCCTGTCGTTTCCAGCCCTCAGACGGAGTCGTTCGATGTCCAGCTCATTCCACCGCCCGGTTTTCCCTGCATCGTCGCGCAGCATGCGCCGACGCCTGCTGCTGACCGCGGCGAGCGCCGCGACCCTCGCGGCAGCGCGCACGCCGACCGCCCTCGCGCAGACCGGGACCTTCCCGGTGAAGCCGATCAGGCTGATCATTCCGTTCGCCGCCGGCGGCGTATCGGACATACTCGGCCGCGCCCTGGCGCAACGGCTGACCGAGCTCTACGGGCAGCCGGTGGTGGCCGAGAATCGAGCCGGAGCCGGCGGAGCGGTGGGCAGCGAGGTCGTGGCCAATTCGGCTCCGGACGGCTACACGCTGCTGCTGTCGAGCGTGTCGACGATCGCCATCGGTCCGTATCTGGTGAAGAAACTGCCCTATGACCCGATCGGCGGGCTCACCCCGGTGGGTATCGTCGGCTTCTCGCCGAACGTGCTGGCGATCAATCCGGCTCTGCCGTTTCGCACGCTCGGCGAACTGCTCGCCTTCGGCAAGGCGAATCCGGGCAAGCTCACCTTCGGTTCGGCCGGCGTGGGCAGCATCGGGCACCTGTCGGGTGAACTGCTGCGGGTGGTGACCGGCGCGGACATGGTGCACGTGCCGTACAAGACTTCGGCGGCGGCCTATCCGGACGTGATGGCCGGCAACGTCTCGATGGTGTTCGACACGCTGCCCGCAGCGATCAACTTCATCAAGGCTGGACGCGTGCGGCCCCTCGCGGTGCTGTCGCCGCGTCGCACGCCGGTGCTGCCCGACGTGCCGACCTTCGCCGAGGCTGGCGTACCGGAGGCGACGCTCAGCTTCTGGTCGGGAATTCACGCGCCCGCCAATCTGCCGGCGCCGATCCTCGCGCGGCTGTCGGAGATGCTGAACAAGGCGCTCACCTCGGCCGAACTGCGCGAGCGCATGATCGAACTGGGTTCCGATCCGGCACCGGTGTCGCCCAAGGACTTCGCCGCCCGCGTGCGCGAGGATTTCGAACGCATTGGCCGGGTGGTGAAGGCGGCCGGAATACAGCCGGAGTAGCACGGCTGCGGCAGCGTGCGCCGGGAATGCGTGCGCTGTCGCGGCAAGGCCGGCCACCGGCAGTCGCCCGCCCGCATGCGGTGCGGTGCAGTCGCCCGGGTGAGCGGCGGCAGCGTGTTCGCGGTGGGTGCGCTGCGCTCACCGCGGGCGCCGATTGCGGCCGACTTCCAGACCGATTACGATCTTCTCGAAGTCGTGAGTCGTATCCGGCTGCGGCGGGGTTCGGCGCACGCGTGCGCGGCGCAGGCTGCCGTGCAGCGGAGACATGCCCGGGCGGTGTGGCGTCGACGCGGTGCGCCGGGTGGGCGGCGGTCGCGTCTCGCCTCGCCAGCGCCGCATGAACAACGACGGACCGAGGGGGGAAGGCCGTTTCGTCACTCGCCGACAGGGTTGCGATCGTCACCGGCGCCTCGTCGCCCGGCGGCATCGGCCGGGCAGTCGCTCGCCGCTACGCACGCGCGGGTGCATCGGTGCTGCTGGCGGCGGATGGAACGGCCGCCCAGCTGGCGGAGGTCCGGTCGCTCTGCATGGCCGAGGGCGGCGGTGGTCGTGTCGAAACGATGCAGGTCGATCTCGCACATCCGGACGGTCCCGGCACCATGATCGATGCCGCCGATCGCCTGTTCGGCCGGGTCGACGTGCTCGTGAACAACGCTGCGGCGCGTGCTGCGGTCCCGTTCGGGGCGTTCACCCGCGAGCAGTTCGACCACGTGGTGTCGGTAAACCTCGCTGCGCCGTTCTTCGCCAGCCAGGCGGTGCTGCCGCTGATGCGCCGGCAGGGCGGCGGGCGGATCATCCACATCGCCAGCCAGCTCGGCCACGTCGCGGCGCAGGGTCGTGCGCTGTACGGGCTGACCAAGGCGGCGATCATCCATCTCGCGCAGTCGATGGCGCTCGAGCTCGCGCGCGAGGGGATCGTCGTCAACGCGATCAGCCCCGGCCCGGTGGCGACGCCGGCGGTGGTCGGCAACCGATCCGAGGCTGAACTGGCAACACGCTTCGCACCCTGTCTGCCGTGCGGGCGCATGGGGCAGCCCGAGGAGATCGCCGAGCTCGCGCTGTTTCTCGCCGCGGCTGCGCCGGCGTTCCTGCAGGGACAGGACGTCATCATCGACGGCGGCTACACCCTCCACTGAACGTGACGAAAGGAGATTGCATGCACTCGCCGCGGACCCGCCTGGCATCGCGTACGCTCACCTTCGGCCTGTGCGGCCTCGCGCTGGCGTGCACGACGCTGGCGTTCGGCCAGCCGTTTCCGTCCAAGCCGATCCGCTGGGTGGCACCGTTCACGCCCGGTGGCACCAGCGACATCGTCGCCCGCGCTGTCGCCCAGCGGCTCGCCGTCGTGCTCGGGCAGCAGGTGGTGGTCGACAATCGTGCTGGCGCCGGTGGCAACATCGCGGCGGACTTCGTCGTACGCGCGCCGGCCGACGGCTACACGCTGCTCACGGGCTTTCCCGGTCTGGCAATCAATCCCTCGCTCTACGCGAAGCTCACCTACGACCCGCTGAAGGATCTCGCGCCGGTGACGCTGATGACCTCGGCACCGCTGGTGCTCGTGACCTCGCCTGCGCTCACGGTGAAGACGGTGAAGGACCTGCTCGGTCTCGCGCAGGCGCAGCCGGGCACGCTCAACTTCTGCTCTGCCGGCAACGGTACCTCGTCGCACCTCGCGGGCGAGCTGTTCAAGAGCATGGCGAAGATCGACATCGTGCACGTGCCGTACAAGGGGACGGTCGAGTGCATGTCCGACCTGATGAGCGGACGCATCGGCCTGATGATCAATCCGTTGCCCGAGATGCTGCCGCTGGTGCGCGCGAATTCGCTGCGCGGGCTCGCGGTCAGCAGTCTGCAGCGCGTGCCCAGTGTTCCCGACCTGCCGGCGGTCACCGACGTGGGCGTGAAGGGATACGAGGTGAGCACGTGGAACGGCGTGATGGTGCCTGCGGCCACCCCGGCGGCGATCATCAACCGGCTCAACACGGAAATCGTCGCGCTGCTCAAGGGCGAGCTGCGCAAGCAGCTGGAGGAGCAGTCGCTCACCGTGATCGGCAACACGCCCGACGAATTCGGTGCCTTCCTGCGCGCCGAGACGGTGAAGTGGGCGGCTGTGGTGAAGGCATCCGGCGCGCGCATCCAGTAGCGAGGGCGCAGCGTTCGACCGGACTGGAGAGAGGAAGCAGGGATGAAGCATCTTTCCGAGGCACAGGTCGAGGCCTACCGCACCCAGGGCTTCGTGTCACCGCTCACCGCGATGACCGAGGCGCGGGCGCGCGGCTTCCGCGAGCGGCTGGAGGCGTCCGAACGCGAGTTCGGGCCGCTGAAGATCGGTGGCATGGGTTCGAAGTCGCACCTGCTGTTCACCTGGGTCGACGAGATCGCGCGCAACCCGCGCGTGCTCGACGCGGTGGAGGATCTGATCGGCGAGGACATCCTCATCTACACGCTGACCCTGTGGCTGAAAGGCGCCGGCGACGGCGCGTTCGTCGACTGGCACCAGGACGCGTCCTACTTCGGGCTCGAGCCGAAGGAGCAGGTCACCGCCTGGATCGCGCTCTCGGAGAGCTCGGCCGAGAGCGGCTGCGTGCGGGTGATCCCGGGCAGCCACCTCGCCGGCGGGTTCCGGCACAGCATCCGCGAAGGCGCGGGCAACCACATGCTGCCGCGCCGGCAGGCGATCGATACGCAGGTCGACGAGTCGAAGGCGGTGCGCCTCGCTCTGAAGCCCGGCCAGTTTTCGCTGCACCACACTCTGGCGATCCACGGATCGGAACCCAACCGCTCTGCCGACCGCCGGCTCGGCGTGGGCATCAGCTACATCCCGACCCGCTGCCGCTTCACCGGCAGGACGCGCCTGACCGGCATGCTCGTGCGCGGCACCGACCGCTACCAGCACTTCGATCACGAGCGCCGGCCGCAGGTCGACCGCAGCCCCGAGGCGGTCGAGTACCACGCCGCGGTGATGAAGAACTATTTCGGATCGAAGAAGGAGTTGAGCCTTGCCAACGCTGAATGATCCGGCCAGCCGCGCGTGTGCGCGGCGGCTGCTGCTGCGGGCGAGGCGCCGATGAGCGACCGCACGCCCCCGTCCTGGCTGGTCGCGCTCGCCGAGTTCGCCGCGCACACGCCGCTGTCCGCGCTGTCGCCGGCCGCACTGCACAAGGCGCGCTGGATACTCGCCGACTGCATTCCGGTGATCGCCGCCGGCATGCGCGAGCCGGAGATGCGCCGCTTCGTCGAGCGTCACCTCGCGGGACGCACTGCCGGACCGTCGCGGGTGATCGGTACGGCGCACCGGGCCGATGCACTCGACGCCGCGCTGCTCGGTGGCACTGCAGGCACCTGGCTGGAACTCGACGAAGGCAACCTGTTCGCCCACGGGCACCCGGGAATCCAGGTCGTGCCGGCAGCGGTCGCCTGGGCGCAGCACGATGCAGCGAGCGGCGCGGACCTACTGCGGGCGGTCGCGCTCGGCTACGAGGTGTCGTCGCGCGTGAGCCGCGCCTGCGCCACACGCATCGCGGTGCACCCGCACGGCACCTACGGCGTGATCGGCGCTGCGGTGGCCGCGGCCTGCCTGCGCGGCTTCAGCGCCGTGCAGATGCTGGAACTGCTCAACGTGTCCGCGACGATGGGCATGGCGTCGAGCCGGCAGACGCTGCTCGACGGGGCAACCGTACGCAACATCTTTACCGGCCACTCCGGATTCATGGGGCTCACCGCCGTGCGCCTGGTCGAGTGCGGCTTCACCGGCGAGGTCGACAGCTATCGCACGGTGTACGGGCGCATCTACGGCGAGGCATTCGATCCGCAGCAGGTGGTTGCCGGTCTGGGCAGCGAGTGGCTGATCGCGCTCAACTACTTCAAGCTCTATCCGACCGGGCGCTATGCGCACTCGGCGATCGACGCGCTGCTCGATCTGCTGCGCGCGGTGCCTGGCGGCCGGATCGATCCAGCGGCGATCGAGCGCATCGAGGTGCGCGCCTATGCCCGCTGTGCGATGCTGGGAGAGAAGGCGGTGGTGTCGAGCTTCGGTGCGCGCTTCTCGGTGCCGTTCATCCTGGCGACGCTGCTGCACCACGGCCGCTCCAGCCTGGCTGCCTACGAGCAGGCCGCAGTCGACGATCCGGCGATCCAGGCGATCGCGCACAAGGTCGACCTGCGGGAGGAGCCCGCGTACAGCGCCCGCTACCCCGCCGAGCAGCCGGTCGACCTGCGCATCGTGCTGCGCGATGGCACGGTCCTCGAGGGCCGCTGCGTGGTGACCAAGGGCGAGCCGGCGACACCGCACTCGGACGACGAACTGCGCCAGAAGTTTCTCGAGCTCGGCGCGCCGGTGTGGGGCGCTGGCGCCACGCAGCGCCTGCTCGACGCGCTGATGGACATCGAGCGCATCCAGGACGTCAACACCGTGTTCGATGTGCTCGACCCGGGAGCCGCCGCATGATCCAGCTGAAGACCCACGGCCGTTACGACTACTCCGCGATCACCCGCCGCCCCGACTACGCCTGGCCTGGCGGCAAGCGCCTCGCCGTGCACCTGTCGCTCAACGTCGAGCACTTCTCCTTCGGCGAGGGGCTCGGCAACGACTACGGCACGCCGTCGCCGCAGCCCAACAGCCGCAGCTTCGCCTGGCGCGATTACGGCAACCGGGTGGGCGTGTGGCGGCTGCTCGAGATGGCGCGCCGGTACGAGCTGCCGATGGCGCTGCTGATCAACACCGCGCTCTACGACTACTGCCCGGAGATGATCGCCGCTTTCCGCGAGCGCGGCGACGAGATCGTCGGGCACGGCCGCAGCAACGCCGAGCGTCAGAGCGACATGACGCCCGAACAGGAGCGCGAGTGCATCTTCGAAGCCACCGCAGCGATCGAGCGGCACGAAGGCCGCAGACCGCTCGGCTGGCTCGCCCCCTACATTGCCCAGACTCATCAGTCGCCCGACCTGCTGAAGGAGGCAGGCTACCGGTACATGATGGACTGGCCGCTCGACGACCAGCCGGTCTGGTTCCGCACCCGGCACGGTCCGATCCTGTCCGTGCCCTACGCGCACGAGCTGAACGATTCGTTCGAGGCGGTGTCGCGGCGCACGCCCTCGCAGCTCTACTGCGATAGCCTGATCGATCAGTTCGACGAACTGCTGGAGGAATCGTCGCAGCGTCCGCTGGTGATGCCGATCGTGCTGCACAGCTTCATCCTCGGACAGCCGTATCGGGCGCGCCAGTTCCGGCGGGTGATCGAGCACGTGCTGCGCCATCGCGAGCAACTGTGGCTCACCCACCCGGGCCGGATCTGCGAGTACATCGAGACGCTGCCGCCGGGGATCGTGCCGGGGAGCTGAGGCGGGCGCGTCTGGGGACGGGGTTGCGGGCAGCCGCTCGAGCGCCGGAAGCGGCTATCGCGTCTTGCAGCGTGCCCGCTGCGGCAGCGCCGCTCCCGATGCGCTGCACGGACCCGGGCAGCCCGAGCGGGGTCAGGCCCTCAAGGTGACTGCGAACAGGTCGGCGCGAATGCGTGCCTGCCTTCGGAACCTCCCGCTCAGCCCGGGACGCTCAGGTGCATGCGCGTCGCGTAGCTGAACCTTCCCTCCGGGTAGATCCCGACGCTCATCTGTACCACCCGGCGATCGGCGGAAAAGTAGCGCCGCACGATCCGCAGGGCCGGACTGCCGCGTGCGGCCAGCAGCCGTTTCGCCTCCAGTGCCGACAGCCGGACTGCGGACAGCTCCTGCTCGAGTTCGAACAGCTGTACGCCGTAGCGCTGCTCGAGTCGGGAGAAGACGATGGAGTGCGCCTCCACCTCGTCTGCAATGCCGCGGAACTCCGGACGCACGTAGACGTTGATGTGCCCGATGGGTTTCGGGTCGCCGCCTGCCGTGCGCAGGAGCGCCATGCGAAACCACGCCTGGCCGGGCGGGCCCTTGATCTCGCGCGCGAGCGCGGCATCGGCGATGATCTCGCCGCGGTCGAGCAGCGCAAGCCGTGTGGCGCGTGTGAACTGCAGCAGTTCGGCGACCGAGTTCATCGATTGCACGTATCGCCGGGTTCCGGTGGCCGCAGTGACCGTTGTGCCGCGACCCGCCCGCGCGGTGACCAGACCGGCATTTCGCAGTTGCCGGATGGCCTCGCGCACGGTGTGGCGCCCGACATCGAAGCGGCGCTGCAGTTCGGCCTCGGTCGGCAGGCGATCGCCCACCGCATAGCGACCGGCGCGGATGTCGTCGAACAGCGCTCGCGCCACCTGCGAGTAGCGCGTGTCGCGTCCCGGGAGTGCAAGCGAAGGAGCTGAATCCGGCGGGTTCATGGCGGGTGCACAGACTATACCGCCGCCCGGGCCTGCCCGGCCCTGCGCCGACCGCGCCGATGGGCCGGTCGTCGGATGCCTGGCCACGATGCGGCGTGTTCTGCGGGAAAGGGCTGCAGTGGCGTTTTGCCGAGTTCGCGGCTAATATTGTTCGGACATTCGGCCAATTATCAGACAACTGTTCCCGAGTCCGTGACCGAAGCACTGCGCACCGTCGCCCTCAACGGCATGCTGGGCTATGGCTACGAGGTGGCGAGCCTCGAGGCCGGTATTGCACTTCGCCCCCACGTGATCGGGTGCGATTCGGGCTCTACCGACGCGGGGCCCTACTACCTCGGCAGCGGCCGCTCGCTGGTCCACCCCGACCAGATCTACCGCGATCTTCGTCCTGCGCTGGCGCTCGCGGTGCGCAACGGCGTCTCGCTCATCATCGGGTCCGCCGGCTTCGGGGGGGCCTCGCCCCATCTCGATGCGACCCTGGAGATCGTGCAGCGCATCGCTCGCGAGGAGCAGTTCCACTTCCGCCTCGGGGTCATCCGTTCCGACGTGGCGAAGGAGACAGTACTCGCGGCGCTCGCCGCTGGCGAGATCGAGCCGATGCCGGGCGCGCCGGGGCTCACGCCCGAGGACGTGCGCGGCAGCGAGCGCATCGTCGGGCAGATCGGGACCGAGCCGATGATCGCGGCGCTCGAGATGGGTGCGCAGGTCGTGATTGCGGGCAGGTCCTGCGACACCGCGATCTACGCTGCCTCGGCGATCGCGCGTGGCTACGACCCTGGCCTCGCGCTGCACATGGCGAAGATCATGGAGTGCGGGGCGCAGTGCGCGCTCCCGCTTGCGCCCAACGACTGCCTGCTGGGAACGCTGCAGCGCGACTGTTTCTTCATCCGGCCGCTCGCCGCTCACCGTACCTGCACACCCGAGTCGGTCGCCGCGCACACGATGTACGAGCAGGGCAACCCTTTCCTGCTGCACGAACCCGAAGGCGTGGTCGACGTGCGTGACGCCGAGTTCGTGCAGGTCGATCCGCGCACGGTGCGCGTATCGGGTGCCCGGTTCGCGCCGACGCCAGCGCTTCGCATCAAGCTCGAGGGCGCACGGCGCATCGGCGCGCGCGCGTTCACCATTGCCGGCGTGCGCGACCGTCACGTGATCGAGAATCTCGATCGCATCGAGGCCGCCGTCTGCACGGCAGTGCGGAGCAATCTCGGCCCGGCGGCGCTGGAGGAGGGCTACCAGATCCACTTTCGCCGCTACGGGCACGATGCAGTGCTGGGCGAACTCGAGCCCTCTCGCCGTCTGCCCGCCGAAGTCGGAATCCTCATCGAGGTCGTCGCCCCCACTCAGTCGCTCGCCAGCTACGTGCTCTCGCTCGCCCGGTCCTCCTTCCTGCACTGCCCGTTCCCGGGGCGCAAGGCGACGGCGGGGAATCTGGCGTTTCCCTTCTCCCCGTCCGACTTCGCGGGCGGCGACGTCTACGACTTCAGTGTCTACCACCTCATGCGCGTGGCCGACCAGCGCGCGCTGTTCCCGGTCGAGATGAGGTCCATCTGAGATGCAGCGTCTCGGCGAGATTGCTACCGTCATCCGCAGCAAGAACGCTGGCCCGTTCCAGATCACCATCGATCTGATGTTCGCCTGCGAAGCGGACTACCGGCGGGTGCTCGCCAGTGAGGCGCTCCATGCTGCCGCAATCGCGCGCTGCTACGCGATTGCCGAGCATGAGGTCGCGGTGATTCCGTTCGATCGCGTGCGCGCGATCAAGATCACGCTGCCGCGCCGCTGGGGCAGCCGCGGCAGCGGCTCGGCGGGCGATCGCGACGTCTACGGTGCGCAGCAGCACGGACCGCTGACAGACCTCGAGATCGAGGACGACAACACATAGCTTCGCCACCGCGGTCGCGCGCCGGCGCGCCTGCTCTACGAGGAGGACATGGGATGCTCGAACAGGCGCTTGCCCGGGCAGCACACGATTACGAGGCCAATGTGGAGCGCCTGCAGCGCTACATACGCCAGCCGTCGGTCTCGGCGGAAAACCGCGGCCTGGAGCAGATGGCCGCGCTGCTCGCGCAGGAGATCACCGCCCTCGGCGGCGTCGGCGAATCGGTGCCCGGGGTGGACTTTCCCGTGGTCTACGGCCGCTTCGACGTCGGCGCACCGCGCACGATGATCCTGCATTCGATGTACGACACCACGCCGGCAGACGAGCCGACGTGGGTGGTTCCCCCGTTCGAGGCGCGGCGGATCGCGAACTACGAGAATCTCGGCGAGTGCATCGTCGCCCGCGGCGCGGAGGACACCAAGGGGCCGGTGGCGACGCTGATGAGTGCGATCGCCGCGCATCGCGACGCAGGTGTGCCCCTGCCGTGCAACCTCATCCTTCTGTTCGAGGCTTCCGAACTCGGCAGCAAGAGCCTGCCGGCATTCGTTCATGCGCGTGCAGCAGAGCTGCGCCATGCCGATGTGTGCTTCTGGCCCTGGTACACGCAGAAGTCCGATGGCACCAATGTCGTGTTTCTGCGTGTGAAGGGACTGATGACCCTGAAGCTGCGCTGCCGGGGCGGCGCCTGGGGCGGGCCGCAGGACGCGGAGATTCACGGCGCGCATTCCACGTGGATCGCGAACCCGGCGCACCGGCTTGCTGCCGCGCTCGCCAGCATGAAGACCGAGAACGATCTGGACGTGGCGATCGAGGGGTTCTACGACGGCCGCAAGGAGCCGACGCCGGAGGACGAGGTGCTGATCGACCGGCTCGTCCGGCGTTTCAACGCCGAACGGGCGCTGATCGATCTGAAGGTCTCCCGCTTCAAGCAGGAGTCGGTGCGTGACGCGATCCGCGCGCGCTGCTTCCAGAGCGAGTTCAACGTGGCGGGGCTGCGCTCGGGCTATGTCGCCGAAGGCGCGCACAAGGTGATCGTGCCGCACGAGGCGGTCGCTGCGCTCGACATGCGCCCGCTCGACGGGATGTCGACCGACAACATGCTCGCGGCGATGCGGCGACATCTCGACCGGCACGGATTTCCGGACATCACCATCGAGCCCTTGAGCCAGGGCTATGCCGGCGGGGGGTCGCCGCCGGGCGACTGGGCCGTCGAGTCCCTGCTTGGAACCTATCGCGACTGCGGACTCGACCCCGAGGTGTGGCCCTGTGATGCACTGGCCATTGCCGCGAAGCTGTTCACCGACCTCGGCATGTCGTGGATCGCCACGGTGCCTGGCCACGCGAATCGCCGGCACTCGGCCAACGAGTACATCCAGTTGAGCGGCTATCGGCGATCGATCGACTTCACGATCCGGCTGATGTGGCGCATCGCCAACGCCGTGCGCGACCCTGCGGTCGACGGAGCGCAGGCGCGATGAGTACCCGGGTGCTCTTCGCCGCAGTCACCGCCGCAGGACTCGCCGGTGCGGTGCCGCAGGGATACTGCGCACCGGACTATCCGACTCGTCCGGTACGAATGGTCGTGCCGTTCGGTCCGGGCACGGGCAGCGACGTGCTCGGACGCGTGCTCGCGAACAGGCTCTCGGAGCAGTTCGGGCAGAGCGTGGTGATCGACAACCGGCCGGGTGCGAGCGGTGCGCTCGGCACGGAGATCGTCGCGCGCGCGGCCCCGGACGGCTACACGCTCACGCTGGCGACCAATGCGACGCTCATCACCTATCCGGTGCTCGCTCCCGCCACTACCCGATATCGGGCCGATGTCGACTTCACGCCCGTGTCCCTGTTCGCCCGCACCAGCATGATGCTGGTGACGGCGAACACGCCAGCCAATCCGCGTACCGTTGCCGAGCTTGCCGCGGCCATCCGTGCGAAGCCGGTGACGTTTGCAAGCAATGGGGCGGGCACGATCGGGCACCTGGTCACCGAGGCGTTCCTGCTCGCCATCGGGGCCCGCGCCACGCACATTCCCTACAAGGGCAGCGGCCAGTCGCACACCGATGTTCTGCGCGGCGAGGTGCTGTTCATGACCGACACGCCTGCCGCTGCGCTCGCGAACGTGCGCAGCGGCAGGTTTCGTGCGCTCGCAGTCACCGGCGAGAGCCGGCTCGATGCGCTGCCCGACGTTCCGACCTTCGAGGAGTCGGACATCCGCAACATGAATCTCTACGCGTGGTGGGGTGTGTTCGGGCCGAGGGGGCTGCCTGTGCCCGTGGTACGCCGCCTCGATACCGAAATCCGCCGGACGCTCGAGACGCCCGAGTTCAAGCAGCACCTGCGCACGCTGGAGTTGCAGGCGTTCACTGTGCCACCGGAGCGCCATGCCGCCTTCATCCGGACCGAACTGCAGTACTGGCAGGGCTTCCTCAAGCAGACGGGTATCCGGCTCGATTAGACGCGCTGCGGGAACACGCAGCGCGCGATCACCGGCGGCGGCTGCAGTCGGGGTTCCCGCTCCGCTCGTCGTGCCCTGCATGCCACGATCCAGCGCGTTCTTGCGCGCCGGGTTGGACGACTAGCGCCTTCGGGTGCCGCACGGCGGCCGAGCGCGGCGTCGGTTGCACCCGTGCGTGCCGCGCGCCCGGAGCGACGGCCGACGCCGCGACCGGGATTGCCGATCGCATCATCATCGCCGGCGTCGATCACAGCGGGATCAGGGCGTGATGTTGCGCGCCTGGGCGATCCTGCGCCACTTGTCGATCTCGACCCGGACGAACTCGGTGAACGCTTCCGGGGTCATCAGGCGCGGCTCCGCGCCCTGGTCGGCGAGGCGCGGACGCATGTCCTCGGAGGACAGAATGCGGTTGAGCTCGGCGTTGAGCCGGCGCACGATGTCGGTCGGGGTCTTGCCCGGCGCGAGCATGCCCCACCACTGCCCGGCGTCGTAGCCCGGCACGGTGTCGGCGATGACCGGGATCTCCGGCGCGAACGACGAGGGCTTGAGGCTGCTCAGCGCGAGCGCGCGCAGCCGGCCCGCCTTCACCTGCGGCCACACCGACGGCATGCTCACGATCATCATCTGCACGTGGCCGCCGACGAGATCGGTGACGGCGGGCGTCGCGCTCTTGAACGGGACGTGCACGATGTCGATGCCGGCGTCCGCCGCGAACGCCTCGGCGGCGAAGTGGACGATGCTGCCGGTACCGGCGGTCGCGTAGTGAATCTGCCCGGGTCGGGCTTTCGCGAGCTTGATCAGTTCCCTCACGCTGCGCACCGGCAGCGAGGGGTGCACCACCAGCATCAGCGGCCCCTGACCGACCATGGCTACGCCGGTGAGATCGCGCACGGGGTCGAACGGCAACGAGGGGCGGATCGCGACGCTGGTCGTATAGGTGCCGGTGGGCAGGAACAGCGTGTAGCCATCGGGTGCTGCCTTTGCAACCAGTTCGGCGCCGATCATCTGCCCGGCGCCGGCGCGATTCTCGATGACCACCGGCTGGCCCCAGCGCTCGCGCAGACGTTCGGCAAGCAGGCGCGCGAGTACGTCCGGCGAGCCCGCGGGTGCGACCGGGACGACGATCCGGATCGGTTTGAGCGGATAGTCCTGCGCCCACGCGGCGGCGAGCGGCAGCACGAGCGCCAGTGCACCGGCGCAACCAACGACACGCATGACTCCTCCTGTTTTCTGAAGCGTCGGCTGAAGCGCCGATCGAGCCTCCGGGGGGCGCCCGGACGGCTGGAGTCTATCGCGCCTGCGCGTCTGCGCCGCGGCCTTCGCGATGGTCCGGGCCGCAGGCGAGGCGGTTGTCGTGGCGGCGTGTGGCCTCGCGATCGCCCCGCCGGGGTGGAGCGTGCGCGGCGGCTTCCCCTCAGCGCCCGCTACCGCGGGCGATGCCAGCCTCGGCCGTCCACGCGACTGGCAACTAGCCGCCGCCGCGCTCGGGCTCGCTTTGCAGCACGCGCATGTGCCTGCGGCCGAACGGCAGCCTCGGCGTGCTGCGGGTACCGATCGTCTGCCAGCCCTGCTCGGTCGGGCGCTGCAGCTCGGCCCTGTGCACGCGCTCGCCTCGCAGGTACTCGACGATCCGGAACCGTCCACCGAGCAGGCCGATCACCGCCTCCTGAAAGCACGCTGCGACATCCGGCTGCGTGCAGGGAAACCAGCGCAGCCAGAGCGCCCCCGCGTTCAGGTGCAACTCGTCGCCCTGAAGGTTCAGGCTCACGTCGAAGGCGAGTCCGTCCTGGCGCGGGATCTCCAGCCACAGGTCGAGCTGCGGGCCGTCGCGCCCGAGCGTCATGCGCAGCGCCGGAAAGGCGCGCTCGACGGACTCGAAGAGCGCTTGCGCAGCGGCGATGTCGGCTTGATCCGTCATGTCGGGCTTCCGGGTGCGTCGCATCCTCTTTCCGGAATCCTCGCCGAAAGCCCGGCTCCTGGCAGGTGCCCGCGCCGCAGAGACTGCCTCAGCCGCCTGCAGCGAGCTCCATCGCGTCGCGCGCCTTGCCGTGCCCGTCCCACACGCGGGTCGGGATGCACAGGTTGCCCTCGAACAGCTTGCGACAGGTGCGCAGCAGGCTGGCCTCTTCCAGAGCGAACTCGCCCTCGCGCTCGCGCGCGTGCATCTGCACCTCGATGATGCCGCCGGGGTGTTCGATCGCGACTGTCTGCCGAGCGCCCTCGCGCAGATGCGCGATCCGGTGGGCCACCGTGCCGGGGAGCATGCACGCGGTGGCGAGCGCCATCGAGCCGGTCACCGAATAGGTGGCGTGGCAGTTGAACGGCACGAAGTCGCGCGAAGCGATCGTGCCGCCGCTGCGCGGGGCGGCCACCAGCACCGGCTTGGGGATCACCAGCGCGCTGCACTCGCCCAGCCCCATGCGCCGTCCGGCCTCGATGCGGATCGTGGCCAGCCGGTCGATGAGCGCCGCGTCGGCGTCGAGCTGCGCCTTCGTCTCGTGACCGGTAACGCCGACCGCCCCGGCCGGCACGATCACCATCGGCACGGCCACGTCGATGCAGCTGACCTCGATGCCGTCGATCTGCTCGCTGCGCCTGCCGGTGGGGAGCAGCCGGCCGGTCTTGCTGCCCACCGTGCCGGCGAAGTTCTGCCGCACCGGCGCTGCGGTTCCGGGCACGCCGTCGATAGCGGCATCGCCGTCGAAGGTGACCTCGCCGCCGGGGGTGCTCAGGATCACTTCGATCGTCGAGCGGGTGTTGATGTTGAAGATCGACACGCGCGTGTGCGGGTCGCCGGCAGCCACCAGCCCCGCCTCGATCGCGAACGGGCCCACGGCCGAGAGCATGTTGCCGCAGTTCGACGAGTAGTCGACCACGTCGGACTCGGGGTTGACCTGCACGAACAGGTAATCGACATCGACGCCGCTGCGCGCCGACTTCGACACGATGGCGATCTTGCTGGTGAGCGTCTCCGCGCCGCCGATGCCGTCGATCTGGCGCCTGTGCGGCGAACCCATCGCCGCGAGCAGTACTGCGTCGAGCGTCGCGCGATCTGCGGGCAGGTCGTGCGCGAGCAGCAGCGGGCCCTTGGAGGTGCCGCCGCGATAGAGGGTGGCCGGAATGCGGGTGATCATCGTGTCGCCTATTCCAGGCGGATGTCGGCCTGCTTGATCACCTTCGCCCAGCGCGCGACGTCGCCCTGCACGAAGGCCGCGAACTCCTGCGGATTCGCGCTCGCCTTCGCCTCTAGACCTGCGCCGGCGAACCGCTCGCGCGCATCGGCCTGGGTGACGGCTCGCGTGACCTCGCCGTGCAGGCGTTCGATCACCGCCCGGGGCGTACCGGTGGGCACCAGCACCCCGTACCAGTTGTCGGCGACGAAGTCCGGCAGGCCTGCCTCCTTCATGGTCGGCACATCGGGCAGGAACGTGGAGCGCGTCGCGCTTGCCACGGCCAGCGCACGTACCCGCCCGGCCTTGATCATCGGCACCACCGGCGGAGCCGTGGAGAACATCACCTGCACCAGACCACCCGCCAGATCGATCACGGCCGGGCCGCTGCCCTTGTACGGCACGTGCACGAGCTTCGTGCCGGTCTGCAGCTGGAACATCTCGAGGGCGAGGTGCACGCTGCCACCGGTGCCGCCCGAACCGGCATTGAGCTTGCCCGGTTGCGCACGCGCGAGGGCGATCAGTTCCTTGACGCTGTTCGCCGCGACCGACGGGTGCACGACGGCGACGATCGGCGTGGTCGCCGCGAGTCCGACCGCAGCGAAGTCCTTCAGCGGGTGATAGCCCGGGTTTCCGTACAGGCTGATGCCGGTGCTGAAGCCGGTGTCGGCGAGCAGGATGGTGTAGCCGTCGGCCGGCGCCCTGGCCGCGATCGCCGTGCCCAGATTGCCCGCCGCGCCAGGCCGGTTGTCGACGATCACCTGCTGGCCGAGCGACTCGGTGAGCTTGCCGGCGACGATGCGTCCGGAGACGTCCGAGCCGCCGCCGGGCGACCACGGGACGACCATGCGCAGCGGGCGGTCAGGGAAGGTGGCGGCGTGCCCCCGAGGCATCGCCGTCGCGCACAGGGCAGCGGCAGCGGCAAGGGCGAGCGGCAGGGCGTGGCAGGTCATGCGGAGTCTCCGGTCATGGCAAGGGGGCAGGATGCGTGGCGCACGGGGCGGCGGTGGCGCACGCATGAGCGGCGCAGGCGCAACACTACCGGCAAATGCCGCGCGCGAGCGACCCCTGCATTCGGGAAGCATGCTCGCGGGCCACACTGTCCATGCGGCAGCTGGAGGCGCGTGCGCGGGAAGGGCACACTGGCGCG
>CANGUQ010000003.1 GCA_947456915.1 Betaproteobacteria bacterium | reverse complement strand
TCGATCGCCCCGGGCAGTGCCTCGGCTGGCTCGTCCGCGAGCGGCGGCGCCTCGCCCGTCAGGGCGCGCTCGAGTTCGACCCGCTCGATGTGGCGGAAACGGTGCGTGATCTTCTGGCTGCTCACGTGCACCTGCTGCACGTCGTCATTCGCCTGCCGGATGTGGTTGGCGAGCTGCTGCATCCGGTGATCGAACCGCTCGAAATCGCGCGCGAGCTTGGCCAGCGCGTCCTTGATCACGTGCACCTGCCGGCGCGTCTCGAAGTCCTTGATCACCGCGCGCGCGGTGTTGAGGATCGCCATCAGGGTGGTCGGCGAGGTGATCCACACCCGCCGCTGCTGGGCGTACTCGACCAGATCCGGGTGGTGAGCGTGAATCTCGGCGAACACCGCCTCGGCCGGCAGGAACATCACCGCTCCATCACTGGTCTCGCCGGCAATGATGTACTTGTTGCCGATGTCGTCGATGTGCTTCCTGACGTCCGCCTTGAACCGGCGCAGCGCTGCCTGCCGCTCCGGCTCCGGCGCGCCCTCGGCAAAGCTCGCGCGGTAGTTCTCGAGGGGAAACTTCGAGTCCACGGCGACCACGCCGGTCGGCTCGGGCAGCCGCAGCAGGCAGTCCACCCGCGCGTGGCTGGTCAGCGTGGCCTGCAGCTCGAACGAACCCGGCGGCAGGCTGTTGCGCACGATCGCCTCGAGCTGCACCTCGCCGAAGGCACCGCGCGATCGCTTGTCGCCGAGCAGTTCCTGCAGCCCGACGACGTTGGTGGTGAGCCCGTCGATCTTCTTCTGCGCCTCGTCAATGGTGGCGAGCCGTGCCATGACGTTGACGAAAGTGTCGTTCGTACGCTTGAACCCCTCGTCCAGGCGCTCGCTCACCCTGCCGGTGATCTCCGCCAGACGCGTCTCCACGCCCCGCGAAAGCGCGTCGACCTGCCCGACCAGTTGCTCGGTGAGCAGCCGCACGGAACCCTGCAGAGCCTCGGACTGCGCCCGGCCCTGCGCCGCCAGCGTCTCGTGCAGCTGGGTGAGAGTTTCGGTGCGCATTGCATCCTGGCGCGCCTGCACCGCGCTCGCCATCTCCGCCAGGCCGCGGCTCATCGCCTCCCGGCTGGCCGCCAGATCCCGCTGCTGCGCGAGCTGCAGGATCTGGATCGATTCACGCGTCTGCTGCAGTTCCTGCGACACGCTGGCGCGCACCGAGTCGGCCTGCTGCGTCTGGCTCGCTGCCAGCCGGTCGGTCATCGCCGCCAGCGCCTGCCCGGTGTCGACCAGCATTGCCCGATGCTTCGCTTCGAGCAGCGCGGCGATGTCCTCGATAGAACGCGCGCTGGCGCGTTGCAGTTGCCCGAGTCGCAGCGCAAGCCAGAGGAAGGCGGCGAGCGCGAACAGGGCAAGCAGCGCGAGAAGCACCTCGATCAGCAGCGATGGTGTCGCGGGAAGCATCGTGTGCGATTATACCAAGCGGTGCAGCAGCGCCCGCCGCCAGCCCGGGCTGACGCGTCTGCACGGGCTCAAGATCGCGGCGGGGCTGCCGTTAACCGACTCCAGACAGGGTGCGTGCGTCCGCTCCGGATCGAGCCGGGCACGGCGCGTCGCACCAGCCACCCAGCGCGTTCCCCCGAGCGCCGCCGCCGATGAGCCCGCCCGACCAAGCCCCTCCCCGCCACGACCCGCTCACGCAGTTCGTCCTGAGCCCGGCGCCGCGACTTGGCCATGATCGTCAGATCACCGGCGAATTCGCCGGCCACAAGCTGCAATCGGTGTTCCAGCCGATCTTCAGCCCTGCCCACTGCCGGGTCGTCGGCTACGAGGCACTCGTGCGCGCGCAGGGCGAGAACGACCAGCCCGTATCGCCAGTGGATCTGTTCAGGCTGCCGAAAGACGAAAACGAGGACTTCCTGCTCGACTGCGTCTGCCGCAGTGTCCACCTGTCCAACTTCGTGTCGCAGGAGCATCAGCGCGGATGGCTGTTCCTCAACGTGAACCCCGCCGGCATGCTCGAGGGCAACCGCTACACCTCGTTCTTCCGTGATCTGCTGGCCAGGGAACTGTTCCCGTCCAACCGCGTGGTCATCGAGATCCTCGAGGGAAACGCCCGCGACGACCAGGTGCTCGCGCGCAACATCGACCACTACCGCGACCTGGGCTGTCTGATCGCCATCGACGATTTCGGCGCGGGGGAGTCGAACTTCGAGCGCATCTGGCGTTTCAAGCCCGAGATCGTCAAGCTCGATCGCTCGATCATCGTTCAGGCGGCATCCAATCCGACGGTCCGCCGCACGCTGCCCAGCATGGTCGCCCTGCTGCACCAGTCGGGCTGCCTCGTTCTTGCCGAGGGCGTGCAGACCGAGCGCGAGGCCGCGATCGCGCTGGAATCCGACGTGGACATGGTGCAGGGCTTCTACTTCGCCCGTCCCGACCGGCTGATCCTCGCTGCGGACGAATACTCCGACCACTTCGGCAGCCTGTGGACCTATTTCAAGGCGGGCTGGGCGAGCGAACGGGAGCGGCGGCAGCTTGCTCTCGCCGAGTACGTGCACGGGCTGGACATGGCCGCATCGGGCGTCGAGCACGGCAAACCCCTGCGCGAAGTCGCGTGGCCCCTGCTCGAACTGCCGCGCTGCGACCGTGTCTACATGCTCGACTGGCAGGGCCGGCAGACCGGTCAGGCGATCAAGGCGGTGCGCGTCGCCCCGTACGACCCGCGCTTCGACCCGATCGCCGACGGAGCCGGCGCGGACTGGTCACGCCGCAGCCACTATCAGGCGGCGATCGCCCAGCCGCGCAAGGTGCACACGAGCGCACCGTATCTGTCGGGCCCGAGTTCCGTACCGTGCATCACGCTGTCCATCGCGATCATGGTCAACGGCGAGACACGCGTGATCTGCAGCGACGTGCGCTGGGCAGATCGCTAGCCGATCCCGCGCGCGGCAGCGCCGGCACCGAATCCGTCATCCGCGGCGCAGCGTGGCCAGCGGCGGCGCCAGCGCCGCGCCGCGTGTGCCCAGCCAGCCCGCGGTTCCGACCAGCAGCGCGCCTCCGGCCAGCCCCACGATCCACAGCCACGGGTCGATCGCGAACGGCACGTTGAGGACCCAGCGCGCAAGCGCCCACGCCAGCGCGCTCGCGCCGAAGGCGGCGACCAGTCCGGACAAGCCGCCGATGGCGGTGAATTCCGCCCACTGCACGATCTGCAACTGGCGGCGCGACCCGCCCAGCGTGCGGATGATCGCGCCCTCGAACATGCGCTCGTCGCGGGTGGAAGCGATCGCCGCGTACAGCACGACCAGTCCGGCGAGCAGCGTGAACAGGAACAGGAACTCGACCGCGCGCGCGATCTGATCGATCATCGACTGCACGCGCGAGAGCACCGCACCGACGTCAATCACCAGCAGATTGGGAAACTCGCGGATCAGCGCGTTCATGAACCCTTCGCGGCCCTCGGGCAGCCGGAAGCTGGAGATGTAGCTGACCGGGAGGCCGTCCAGCGCGCCGGGCGGCGCGACGACGAAGAAGTTGGTGCGGAACGAGTCCCAGTCGACGCGGCGCAGGCTCGCCACGACGAATTCCCTGCGCACGCCGGCCACGTCGTAAGTCATCCGGTCGCCGAGCTTGACCCCGAGGCGCGCGGCGATGCCCTGCTCCACCGAGAGCAGCCCGGCGCCGCGATCGGCAGGCGTCCACCAGCGGCCGGCGAGCACGGCGTTGTCGCTGGGCAGATCCGCCATGAACGACATGTTGAACTCGCGGTCGACCAGCCGGCGCGTGCGCTCGTCGGGATAGTCCGACGGCTGGACGGTGCGGTCGTTGATCGCGACCAGCCGACCCCGCACCATCGGGTTCAGGATCGGCCGCGCGAGTCCCTCCCGCTCGTAGAACCCGCGCACGGCCTCGACCTGGTCGGGCTGGATGTTCACCAGGAACTGGTTCGGCGTGTCGGCCGGCAGCGAGGCGCGCCAGTTCTCGAGCAGCTGGCTGCGGACCAGCGTGAGCAGCAGCAGCGCCATGATGCCCAGGCCGAGTGCCGTCATCTGCACGATGCTGCCGAGCGCCCGCCGGTTGAGGTTGGCCACACCGTAGCGCCAGGTGAAGGCGCCGCGCCCGCGACCGCCGCCGGTGAGCCGCCCGGCAGCGCGAATCGCGAGCCAGGCACAGCCGGCGCACAGCAGGACCGTGGCCACCGTGCCGCCGAGCATCGCCGCGCCGAGCTTCGGATCGGCAGCCTCCCACAGCACGAGCGCCGCGATGGCAGCGATCGCCGCCGCCCACGACAGCAGGCTCGACCTGCCCGGCGCACCCAGATCGCGGCGCAGCACGCGCAGTGTCGGCACCGCGGCCAGCGCGATCAGCGGCGGCAGACCAAAGCCGAGAAGCAGCACCACGCCGGTCACCATGCCCTGCGCGGCCGGCCACGCCGAAGGCGCGGGCAACTGCGCAGCAACCAGTGCACCCAGTACCTGCACGAGCACCTGCTGACCGACCGCCCCGATCAGGCAACCCAGCGCGCTCGCCGCCAGCCCGAGCAGGAGGAACTGGGTGAAGTACAGCCCGATCATCTCGCGCTGCTGCGCGCCCAGGCAGCGCATCATCGCGCATGCATCGAGATGACGCTGCAGGAAACGGCGCGCGGCAAGCGCGACTGCGACCCCGGCGAGGATCACGCTGACGAGCGCCGCCAGCCCGAGAAAGCGGTCGGCGCGATCGAATGCGCTGCGCAGTTCCGGCCGTGCATCACGCACGTCCTCGATGCGCTGACCGGCCCCGATCCGCGCCTGGACGAATGCCCGGAACTGCGCGACGCGCGCCGGTGCGCCGGCCACCATCAGCCGGTAGCTAATGCGGCTCGCCGACTGCACCAGACCGGTCGCCGGCAGATCGAGCGCGTTGAGAATGACCCGCGGAGACATCGACAGGAAACCCACGCTCGCCTCGGCCTCGCGCTCGAACACGCCCGCAATCAGGAACGACGCGTCGCCGAGCTCGATCCGCTCGCCGGCATCCACGCCCAGCAGCGCCACCATGCGCGCATCGACCCAGACGGTACCGCGCTCGGGGATACCGCGCACGGGTACCGCCGCTGCGAGGTGCCGCGGCGCAAGCTCGATCGCGCCCTTGAGCGGGAAGCCCTCGGCCACCGCACGCAGTTCGGACAGCTGCGCGCGATCGCCGTGGATCGCCATGCTCGGGAAACGCAGCACCGGCGTGGCAGCGAGCCCCAGCCGCTGCGCCTCCTGCGCGAACGACGGATCGAGCGGGCGATCGCCGTAGAGCACCAGGTCTGCGCCGAGCAGCGTGTTCGCCTGCGCCGAGAGCGCGAGGCGTACGCGATCGGAGAAGAAGCCCACGCTGGTGACCGCGGCGATGGCGACCACCAGCGCCGCGGCGAGCACACGCAGCTCGCCGGCGCGCCAGTCGCGCACGAGCATGCGCAGCGACAGCTTCAGCAGCGCGCCGCGGCTCATCCCGACACCGCCTGCGCGCCCTCCGCAGGGAGCGGAGGGTGCGCCGCCGCGGCCCGGAGCGTCGCGTCCGTCGGCCGTGCAGACGCGTCGGCGCGCGCTGCAGTATCGCGTTCGTCGGCCACGAGTTGCCCCGCTGCGATGCGCAGCCGTCGCGCGCAGCGCCGCGCGAGCTGCTCATCGTGGGTGACCAGCACGAGCGTGGTGCCTCGCTCGCGGTTGAGTTCGAACATCAGCTCGATCACCGACTGCCCGGTGGCAGCATCGAGATTGCCGGTCGGCTCGTCGGCCATCAGCAGCCGCGGCGCGGTGACGAATGCACGGGCGAGCGCGACGCGCTGCTGCTCGCCCCCGGAGAGCTGCTTCGGGTAGTGATTGACGCGGGCCGCCAGACCAACCCGGGCGAGCAGCGGCAGCGCGAGGGCACGCGCATCGGCGTGGCCGGCAAGCTCCAGCGGCAGCATCACGTTCTCCAGCGCGGTGAGCGCCGGCAGCAGCTGGAAGGACTGGAACACGAAGCCGATTCGACGCTGGCGCAGCGCGGCCCGCCCGTCTTCGTCCAGTGCGAAGATGTCTTCGCCGTCGATTTCCACGCGGCCCGCGGACGGCGTGTCCAGCCCCGCGAGCAACCCGAGCAGCGTAGTCTTTCCCGAACCCGATGCCCCCAGTACCGCCACAGCCGCGCCCGGTTCGATGGCGAAGCTCACCTGCGACAGAATCGTCAGGGTGGTCTCGCCGGTGGTGACCCGTTTAGTAAGATCGACCGCACGCAATACCGGAGCTACCCCCGTGCCCTCGTCCCCGCTGCCCCTGCTGTCGTTGCTGTATTCGTCGCTACTGTCGCCTGCGCGGCGGAGGTCGTTCACTGGGATGGCGTCCTGCATCGGGGCGGCGGCCTCACGCGGGCCCCGCCATGGGTCGAGGGAAGATCGGGGATGTCGGCTGCGTCGGCTGCTGGCCGGAGCGCTGTCGGCAGTACTGATGGCGGGGACGGCGGCAGCAGCACAGGCCGCCGCGCCCGTGCTGATGATCTTCGGCGACAGTCTGTCGGCCGAGTATGGACTGCCCCAGGGCTCGGGCTGGGTCGCGCTGCTGGAAAAGCGGCTGAAGACGGAAAATCTGGACTATCGCGTGGTCAACGCGAGCATCAGTGGCGAGACCACGCTGGGGGGGCGCAACCGGATCGATGCCGAACTCGCGCGGCACGCACCGCAGGCGGTGGTGATCGCCCTCGGCGGCAACGACGGTTTGCGCGGGGTATCGCTGGAGACCACGCGCGCCAATCTTGAATACATGGTCACTGCGGCACGCAAGTTCAAGGCGCGACCGCTGCTGGTAGGCGTGCGGCTGCCGCCCAACTACGGGCGCACCTTCAGCGAGAAGTTCCGCCTGGTATTCGTCGAGGCGGCAAAGGCGACGAAGACGCCGCTGGTGCCGTTCATCCTCGAGCCGATCGCCGAGCGGCGCGACTTCTTCCAGCCCGATGGCATCCATCCGACTGCCGCTGCGCAGCCGCTGATTCTGGATGCACTGTGGCCGGAGTTGCGAACTGTACTGAAGGCCCGCTGACCCGGGCTGTACCCGGCTTTGTCCAGCGCGTGCGCTGCACCCGCCGCCCACGCACTCAGCGCACGACCACCCGCGAGGCCGCCGCTGCCGATTCGGGCGCCAGCAACTCGCCGACGACGGCGGTCTGACCGAAGCCTGCAGCACGCATCGTGGCCACGAGCGCTGGCGCCGCCTGCGGGCTGCAGGCCACCAGCAGCCCGCCGCTGGTCTGCGGGTCGGTCAGCAGGTTGCGCTGCCAGTCGGCGAACCCGGCCGGCAGTTCGACGTTCTGTCCGTAGCTCGCCCAGTTGCGCCCCGAGGCTCCCGTGGCGACACCTGCACGCGCGTGCGGCAAGGCCTCGGACAGCAGAGGCACCTGTGCCCAGTCGAGGCGCACATTCAACCGGGAGCCGCGGGCGATCTCCAGTGCGTGACCGAGCAGCCCGAAGCCGGTCACGTCGGTCAGCGCGTGCACATCGTCCATCGCCGCGAGTCCGGCGCCGACTGCATTGAGCTGGGTCGTGCTGGCGATCATCTGCGCATAGCCGTCGTCGCTCAGCACCTGTTTCTTCAGCGCCGCGCTGAGGATCCCCACGCCCAGCCCCTTGCCCAGGATCAGCACGTCACCCGGCTGCGCGCGATCGTTGCGCTTGACCCGGTCCGGATGCACCAGCCCGAGCGCCACCAGGCCGTAGATCGGCTCCAGCGAGTCGATGCTGTGTCCACCAGCCACCGGAATGCCCGCCGCTGCGCACACCGCCTCGCCGCCGGCAAGGATGCGCTGGACCGCGTGCGCGCCGATCTTCGCCACCGGCATCGCGACCAGCGCCAGCGCGAGGATCGGCGTGCCGCCCATCGCGTAGACGTCGGAGATCGCGTTGGTGGCAGCGATGCGGCCGAAGTCGTAGGGGTCGTCGACGATCGGCATGAAGAAATCCGTCGTCGCGACGAGCGCCTGGCTGTCGTTCAGGCGATAGACCGCCGCATCGTCGCTCGACTCCCGCCCCACCAGCAGATCAGGATAGGCGCGCGCTACCGCCGCCGCCGCGGGCGACGCTGCAAGGATTTCGCTCAGCACCGCTGGCGTCAGCTTGCAGCCTCATCCCCCCCCGTGCGACAGCTCGGTGAGACGCACCGGCGGAACCTCGGGGATATCGGTAGTGCTGCGATCTGGGCTCATGGCGGTGCGGGATCGGGACCGGCGAGATCAGGGAGCGACCGCCTGCCGGTTGCCGGCAACGGCGGTGGATGACAGCGGCTGACGAAGTGGCAGACGGAAACGATCGCGGAGCGCCGATGCGGGCCCCGCCGCACGCGGGTCGCTGTTTGCGTGAAAGGATATTGACAGATCGCCGAGTGTACACTCCGCTCGGCGCTGTTCGGCCGCCGTCAACTCTGCCAGCGGCGGATCCGGCGCGGGGCCCGCTCGCGCCGCCAGCCACAGCGCGAGGATCGCCGGGAGTGCCCCGGAACGCGGCGCCGCGGCTGGTATCGCCGCCGCCCCTCCTCCTGCCTGTCGCTCTGCGCAGCTCCTTCCGATCGTGAATTCCGCCGTCGTCGTCCCGAGCGTCGCCATGTCCGCTGTCGATCGACACGACACGATCATCGATGTTCGCTCGCCCGCGGAGTTCGCCGAGGACCACATGCCGGGCGCGATCAACTGTCCGGTGCTCGACAACGAGGAACGCGCGCGCGTCGGCACGCTGCACAAGCAGGTCGGTGCGTTCGAGGCGAGGCGCCTCGGCGGTGCGCTGGCCGCCCGCAACATCGGCCGCCATATCGAGCAGTACTTCGCGGAGCGTCCGCGTGACTGGGCTCCGCTCGTCTACTGCTGGCGCGGCGGCCAGCGCAGCCGCTCGTTCACCCACGTGCTGCGCGAGATCGGGTGGCGTGCCGGGCAGCTCGAAGGCGGCTACCGCGCCTATCGCCGGCAGGTGATCGACGATCTCGAGCGGCTGCCGTCGACGCTCGAGTTCCGGGTCGTCTGCGGGCGCACCGGCTGCGGCAAGAGCAGGCTGCTGGGCGCGCTCGCGGCGCTCGGTGCACAGGTGCTCGATCTGGAGCAGCTCGCTGCGCATCGCGGCTCGGTGCTGGGCGATCTTCCCGATTCGCCGCAGCCGACGCAGCGCGCGTTCGAGTCGGCGCTGTGGTCGGCGCTGCGCGCCCTCCGGGCAGGACAGCCGGTCTTCGTCGAAGCCGAGAGCAAGCGCATCGGCGCGCTCCACGTGCCCGATGCCCTGATGGCCCGCATGCGCGCAGCCCCGACGCTGCGGCTGGAAGCCTCGGTGGCCGACCGCACCGCGCTGCTGATCGACGAGTACCACCACCTGATCGAGGATCCGCAGCGGCTGCTGGCACAGCTCGAGTGTCTGCGCGGACTGCACTCGACCGAAACGCTGACCCGCTGGCGCGAACTTTGCAATCGCGGAGCGTGGCCTGAACTGGTCACCGACCTGCTCACGCTGCACTACGACCCGGCCTACGAGCGCTCGATGTTCCGCAACTACGTCACCCAGCCCGAGGCGGTGGCGGTCACCCTCGCCGACACGACGCACGAGGCGCTGGTGGAAGCGGCGCGAGGCGCCCTCGCAGCCACCATCGGCACAGCGAAAGTCGCCGCTTGAACCCGGAGACGGGCCCTCTGCCGGAGACCTCTGCTCGGGCGCACGCGCGCGTGCCGGCCGCGGTGTGGCACAGGATGCTGCTGCTGTTCATTGCGCTCGCGGCGCTCTGGTTCCTCAACCTCGAGTCCCGGACGCTCGCCCAGCCCGATGAGCCGCGCTACGCCGAAATCGGGCGCGAGATGGCGGCGAGCGGCGACTGGGTGACGCCCCGGCTGAACGACATCAAGTATTTCTTCAAGCCTCCGCTGCAGTACTGGGCCACCGCCGCCGCGATCAACGCCTTCGGCGAGCACAACTGGACCGCCCGGCTGTGGACCGCGCTCACCGGGCTCGCGGGCATCGTGCTGCTGTTCGGACTCGCGCTGCGGCTGGACGGTCTGCGTGTCGCGCTGCTCGCAACGTGCGTGCTTGCCGGCAGCAGCTGGTACTGGATCTTCGGGCACGTGAACACGCTCGACATGGGTCTCACCTTCTTCATGTCGGCGCTGCTCGGCGCCTGGCTGCTCGCGCTGGCAGCGCCTGCACCGTCGCGCGCCACCAGCGGCTGGGCCCTGCTCGGCTGGGCGGCGCTCGCGCTGGCGACGCTCTCCAAAGGCATCGTCGCCCTGGTGATTCCGGCCGGAGCGTTCGGTGCCTATATGCTGCTCACCCGCCAGTGGTGGATCGTGGGGCGGCTGCTGCCCGTGCGCGGCACGGCCCTGCCGCTGCTGATCTGCGCCCCGTGGTTCATCGCGGTCACGCTGCGCAACCCCGAGTTCCCCGGCTTCTTCTTCCTGCACGAGCACTTCGCGCGTTTCCTCGGCGCGAGTCACGGTCGGCCGGCGCCATGGTGGTTCTTCGTCGTCGTCCAGTTGGTGGGCTTCCTGCCGTGGACCAGTCTGATGGTGCCCGCCGTGCTCGCCGGCTGGCGGCGGGCGGCAGCCGGTGCATCGCCGGCGCCGCGAGCGGCGTTCGACGGCGACCGCCTGCTCGTGCTGTGGTGCGTGTTCACGCTGCTGTTCTTCAGTCTCTCCCAGTCCAAGCTGCCGGCATACACGCTGCCACTGTGGCCGGCGCTGGCGCTGCTGTGCGGCCGCCACCTCGCGCAGGTGCGGTCGCGCACGCTCGCGCTGCACCTCGGCGGCGTCGCCTGCGTGGCGCTGCTCGCCCTCGCGGCTACTGCGTTCATCGCTGGCACCGCGGGCAGCAAGGTGCCGCCGGATCTGCTGCGCGCGTTCGCGTTCTGGCTGGGCGCGGGGTTTGCACTGCTCGCCGCCGGTCTGTTGCTCGCGGCGTGGCTTGCGGGGCGCGGCCGCGTCGTGCTCGCGATCACCTGCGCGATGTTCGCCAGCGGCGGCGCGTGGCAGACGATGCTCGCCGGCCACGAGGCCCTCGCGCCGGTACACAGCGTGCGCGATCTGGTGGAACAGGTCCGGCCGCTGGTCGGGGCGAACACGCGCGTATACAGCGTTGCCACATACGAGCAGTCGCTGCCGTGGCTGCTCAAGCGCCCGGTTACCCTGGTGCAGGTTGCCGACGAGTTCGAGTTCGGTCTGCGCAGCGAGCCGCAACGCGCGATACCGACGATCGATGCGTTCATCGCCGAGTGGGAAGGCCAGCCCGACGCACTTGCGCTGATGCGCGCGAGCACCTACGAAGCCCTGCAGGCGCGTGCAGTGCCGATGACGGTCGCAGCCCGCAACGCAGCCCTGGTGCTGGTGCGCAAGCCGGAGCGTCCCGCAGAGGCCAAGCCGGCCGCCACATCCCGGGCGCCCGCGCTGCCCACCGATGCAGTTGCCGGCGCGACCGGGGACAGCGGCCCGACGGCTCGCCCCCGGGCGCAGGCGGCTGCGTCCGGTGACCGGCTGGCGCCGGTGCACCGGCACGGCAGCGACACTGCACGGCAGACGTGGCGCGCCGCGCAGACGAATCGGTCATGAGCGGCATGAACTGGCAGACCTCTCGCCGGTCGCCGCTGCGCAAGGGGGTGCTGTGGCTGCTCGTCGCCGCATTCGCCGCGCTGTGGTTTGCCAATCTCGAGCATCGCAAGCTGATCCGGCCCGACGAGGGGCGTTACGCCGAACTCGCACGCCACATGGCGATGAGCGGTGACTGGGTGACGCCGCGTCTGAACGACATCAAGTACTTCTACAAGCCACCGCTTCAGTACTGGGTGACGGCTGGGGCCTATCGCACGTTCGGCATGCGCCACTGGACCACGCGGCTGTGGCCGGCGCTCACCGGTTTTCTGGGCGTGCTGCTGATCGGTTTCGCCGGGTGGCGGCTGTACGGGCCGAGGGCAGGCCTGTATTCGGCCGCAGTGCTGGCCAGCAGCGGGCTGTATGTCGGCATCGGTCATCTGAATACTCTGGACATGGGTCTGACGCTGTTCATGACCGGCACGCTCGTGGGCGTGCTGCTCGCCCAGCGCGAGGACGCGACGGCGGCGAGCCGCAGAGGCTGGATGCTGGCTGCCTGGGCCAGTGCCGCGCTGGCGGTGCTGTCCAAGGGGCTGATCGGACTCGTCCTGCCGGCCGCCGCGCTGGTGCTCTACATGATCCTCGAGCGCGACTGGCGGCTGCTGCTGCGCCTGCATATCCCGACCGGACTGCTGGTCTTCCTGGCGATCGCCGCGCCGTGGTTCGTCCTCGTGTCGCTGCGCAACCCCGAGTTCTTCCACTTCTTCTTCATCCACGAACACTTCGAGCGCTTTCTCACGCCGGTGCATCGTCGCGTCGAGCCGTGGTGGTTCTTCCTGGAGATCCAGGTGCTTGGCTTCCTGCCGTGGGTGTTCGCGATGCTGGCTGGACTGGCGGCGAGCTGGCGCATCGAGCGCGGGCGTGACGGCTTCAAGACGGCACGACTGCTGGCGATCTGGTCGGTGTTCATCGTGCTCTTCTTCAGCGTGTCGAGTTCGAAGCTGCCCTCGTACACGCTGCCGGTGTGGCCGCCTCTGGCCCTGCTGTGCGGACTCGTCCTCGCGCGCGGCTCCGCGCGCGGCCTGGCGTGGCAGATCGCACCGATCGGGGTGCTCGCGCTCGCCGGTCTCGTACTGTGCGCGTGGATCGGCAATTTCGCCGACGACGCGGACGAGGCGGTGATGTACGCCGAGTTCACGCGCTGGGTGGTCGCCGGAGCGCTGGTGATGCTCGTCGCGGCCGTTGCCGCGTTCTGGGCGGCAGCCCGCGCGCACACGACGACCGCCATTCTGGTGCTCTCCTTCGGCGCTCTCGGCTGCTGGCAACTGCTGATCTCCGGCCACGACCGGCTGTCGCCATCGACCAGCGTGTACCATCTCGTGCGTTCGATCCAGCCGCAGCTCGAACGGGATCTTCGGCCGGAGGTCCCGTTCTACAGTGTCGAAGTGCTCGAGCAGACCCTCAATTTCTATATCCGGCGCCCCACGACCATGGTGAACTTCCGCGACGAGCTGGAATTCGGTCTGGCCCAGGAGCCGCAGAAGTGGATTCCCACCCTCGCGCAGTTCGAGGACCGCTGGCGCACCGACCCCGTCGCCTTCGCGATCATGCGACCGCACACCTGGCAGCACCTGCACGAGCGCGGCCTGCCGATGGTGGTACTTGCGCAGAACGCCCGCCGCATCATCGTGCGCACCCCACCCGCGCTGCCAGCCGGCGCCGCCGCGGACTCCGCCGCCCCGGATGGAGTCGGCTCCGCGGCGGCCGGCGTACCCCTGCCCGCGCTGCCGCGATGACTGCCCTGAGCTTCGGTCTGGTGCTCGCGGGCGTGCTGCTCAATGCCGTGGCCCAGCTGCTGCTGAAGGCCGGCACCAATGCAGTGGGGAACTTCGCGTTCAGCGCAGAGAATCTGCTGCCCGTGGGCTGGAAGATCGCCACGCAACCATTCATCGTCGCCGGCATCGGTTGCTACGTCGTCAGCGTGGTGATCTGGATTCTCGCGCTCTCGCGCACCGAGGTCAGCATCGCCTACCCGATGCTCTCGATCGGCTACGTGCTCAACGCGCTGGCGGCGTGGTACCTGTTCGGCGAGGCTGTCACGGCCCAGCGGCTCGTCGGCATCGGCATCATCGTGCTCGGCGTATTCGTCGTCGCGCGCAGCTGATCGGCCACCACGGGCACTGCGCTTGATCCGCGGCGACGCTGATATCATCTTCCAGTAACGCGATGGATTTCCTGCCCTTTACCCGCCCCGACATCGACGACGAGACCATTGCCGGCGTGGTGGAGGTCCTGCGCTCGGGCTGGATCACCAGCGGCCCGCAGGTCAAGGCGTTCGAGGCGGCCCTCGGCGAATATCTGGGCGGACGCGACGTGCGCGTGTTCAGCTCGGGTACAGCCGCGCTGGAAGTCGGCCTGCGCATGGCCGGAATCGGCGAAGGCGACGAGGTGATCACCACGCCGCTGACGTGGGTCGCCACCGCCAACGTCATCCTGCAGGTAGGCGCGCGACCGGTGTTCGTCGACATCGACCCCGTCACCCGCAACATCGACCTCGATCGTGTCGAAGCGGCGATCACCGAGCGCACGCGCGCGTTGCTGCCGGTCGATCTCGCCGGGCTGCCGGTGGATCGCGATCGCCTGCATGCGATCGCGCAGCGCCACGGTCTGCGCGTTCTCGAGGACGCCGCCCAGGCGATGGGCGCGACCTGGCGGGGGCGGCGCATCGGCAGCTTCGGCGACTACGTGGCGCTGTCGTTTCACGCGAACAAGAACATGACCTCGACCGAGGGGGGGGCGCTGGTGCTGCCCGCGGGTGCCGATCTCGCCCGCTGCGAGCGATGGCGGCTGCAGGGTGTGCAGCGCTTTCCCGACGGCACGATGGACGTCGACCTCCCGGGCGGCAAGTCCAATCTCACCGATGTCGCTGCGCGCATCGGGCTCGGCCAGCTGGCGCGGCTCGACACGTTCAACGCCCGCAGGCGAGATCTCGCACGGCGCTATTTCGCGGGGCTCGACCGCTCGCTCGGGCTGGAACTTCCGGTCGAGGACTTCGAGCAGTCCAACTGGCACATGTTCCAGCTGGTGCTCCCCGTTCAGCGCATGGCGGGTGGACGCTCCGCGTTCATCGAGGCGATGTCGAAGCGACGCATCGGCATCGGCGTGCACTATCCTGCCCTGCATCGCTTCACGCTGTTCCGCCAGCTGGGCTGGAACAGCGGGGATTTCCCGCACGCCGAGCGTGTAGGCGACGCGATCGTGACGCTGCCGCTGTTCCCGCGCATGACCGAGGACGACGTGGTGCGGGTGTGCGACGCGGTGGCCGAAGTCACCCGCAACGCGCTGGCGGAAGGTGGCGCGAGGTGAGCGGCGCGAGTATCGCTGCCCTGACGGCGGACGCCGCGGCGCCCCCCGGCACACCCGAGGTGTCGGTGGTCATCCCCGTCTACAACGAGGAGCCGGGGCTCGCTGCGCTGTTCGCTCGCCTGTACCCGGCGCTCGACGCGCTCGGGCGGAGCTACGAGATCGTGTTCGTCGACGATGGCAGCCGCGACCGTTCGGTAGTGCTGCTGCGCGAGCAGTTCCAGCGGCGGCCCGACGTCACCCGTGTGGTGGTGCTCAACGGCAACTTCGGCCAGCACATGGCGATCTTCGCCGGTTTCGAGCAGACCCGTGGCACCAAGGTGCTCACGCTCGACGCCGACCTGCAGAATCCGCCCGAGGAGATCGGCAAGCTGGTGGCTGCGATGGATGCCGGTCATGACTACGTGGGCACCATTCGCCGCCAGAGACAGGACACGCTGTTCCGCCGGGTGGCCTCGCGCGCAATGAACAGGCTGCGCGAGCGCACCACCAGGATCCGCATGACCGATCAGGGTTGCATGCTGCGTGCCTACGGGCGACCGATCATCGATGCGCTCAATGAGTCGCGCGAGCTCAACACCTTCATCCCCGCGCTCGCCTACCTCTATGCGCGCAATCCGGTGGAGATCGAGGTCGCCCACGAGGAACGGGCCGTCGGCGAGTCGAAGTATTCGCTGTTCGATCTGATCCGTCTCAACTTCGACCTGATGACGGGATTCTCGATCGCGCCGTTGCGCGTGTTCTCGCTGATCGGCGTGCTGCTGTCGGCGCTGTCTGCGGCGCTGGTGACGGTGCTGCTCGTGCGCCGGGTGCTCCTCGGCTCGGAGGCCGAGGGGGTGTTCACGCTGTTCGCGATCGCCTTCTTCCTGATCGGCGTCCTGGTCTTCGGCGTCGGCATGCTCGGCGAATACATCGGACGGATCTACCAGCAGGTGCGCGCCAGACCGCGCTTCCTGGTGCAGGCGGTGCTCATCGCGGAGCCGGTGCGGCCTGCTGCGCCCGCCAGTGGCGACCCGCGGCTTTCCGCCTCGGCAGACATCCGCACGGCGGTCGCCACCGGGGCCGCGCCGCCCGGCGATGCGCAGACGCACCGATGAGCCCCGGCAAGGCTGCAGCGGCGACGGCCGTCGTGTTCGCGTACCACGACGTGGGCGTGCGCTGCCTGTCGGTGCTGCTCGCGCACGGTATCGACGTACGGCTGGTGGTCACCCACGACGATGCGCCGGGCGAACTGATCTGGTTCGGATCGGTACAGCGCCTGGCGCGCGAGCAGCGGTTGCCGGTGATCGCGCCGGCGGGCGTCGACGCGCGCCTGATCGAGCGGGTGCGAGAACTCGCGCCGGACTTCGTATTCTCCTTCTATTATCGCTCCATGCTGCCCGCTGCAGTGCTCGGCGCTGCCCGGCGCGGGGCGCTGAACATGCACGGCTCCCTGCTGCCGCGCTACCGGGGCCGTGTGCCTGTGAACTGGGCAGTGCTTCGCGGCGAGCGCGAGACCGGAGCCAGCCTGCACTACATGGTCGACAAACCCGACGCCGGTGATCTGGTCGACCAGATGGCCGTACCGATCCTGCCCGACGACACCGCCGGCGACGTCTTCCGCAAGGTGAGCGTCGCTGCAGAACTCGTGCTCGCGCGAAGCCTGCCGGCGCTCGTGGCCGGCACCGCGCCACGGCATGTGCTGGACCTCGCTGCCGGCAGCTACTTCGACGGCCGCAGACCGGCCGACGGGCGGATCGACTGGTCGCAGGACGCGCGGGCGATCCACGACCTCGTGCGCGCCGTCGCGCCGCCGTATCCGGGCGCATTCACCGAGATCGCCGGACGGCCGGTGCGCGTGCTGCGAACCCGCCTCGCCGGGCGCGACCCGTCCGTGCCGCAGCGTCGGCTGTATCTCTGCGGCGACCGCCCGCAGGTGTGCTGCGCTGACGGCGGGCTGCTCGACCTGCTGGCGGTCGAGGTCGACGGCATCACTGAGCACTATCCGGACAACGGCAACATCAACCACGGGGGGCCGTTGCGCGAGTGGCTGGCGCGCGAAGGCGGCATCGCACTATGAAGAAGATCCTGATCCTCGGTGTCAACGGCTTCATCGGCCATCACCTCTCCAAGCGCATCCTCGCCGACACCGACTGGCACGTGTTCGGCATGGACATGCAGAGCGAGCGCGTCGCCGACATGATCGGCCACCCGCGCTTTCACTTCTTCGAAGGCGACATCACGATCAACAAGGAGTGGATCGAGTACCACATCAGCAAGTGCGACACCGTGCTGCCGCTGGTGGCGATCGCCACCCCGGCCACCTACGTGAAGGAGCCGCTGCGGGTGTTCGAGCTGGACTTCGAGGCGAACCTGCCCATCGTCCGCCAGTGCGTCAAGCACCACAAGCGCATCCTGTTTCCCTCGACTTCCGAGGTCTACGGCATGTGCCGGGACCCGCAGTTCAATCCCTCGACCTCGGATCTGGTGCTCGGTCCGATCGAGAAGCAGCGCTGGATCTACTCGTGCAGCAAGCAGCTGATGGACCGCGTGATCTGGGCCTACGGCATGCCGGAGCGTGGCGCCGAGCGCCTGGACTTCACGCTGTTCCGGCCGTTCAACTGGATCGGCGCGGGTCTGGACAGCATTCACACGCCGAAGGAAGGAAGCTCGCGCGTGATCACCCAGTTCTTCGGGCACATCGTCCGCGGCGAGCCGATCAAGCTGGTCGACGGCGGCAGCCAGCGGCGCGCCTTCACCTACATCGACGACGGTATCGCCGCGCTGATGAAGATGATCGAGAACAGGGACGGCATCGCCAGCGGCAAGATCTACAACGTCGGCAATCCGGCCAACGACTTCTCGGTGCGCGAACTGGCGCAGATGATGCTCGACCTCGCGATGAAGTATCCGGAGTACGCCGAGACCGCCAGGAAGGTGCAGCTGATCGACACCACCGCTGCCGCCTACTACGGCTCCGGCTACCAGGACGTGCAGACGCGCGTGCCGTTCATCGAAAACACCCGCAGCGAGCTCGACTGGACGCCGGAAGTCACGATGGCGCAGGCGCTCGCCCACATCTTCGACGCGTACCGGTCGGATGTCGCCGAAGCGCGTCGCCTGATGGATTGAGCGCGCCGCGTACGGCGCGACCCGGGCACCGTCGATGAAGCTCGCGCTGAAGGTCGACGTCGACACCTGGCGTGGCACCCGCGAGGGCGTGCCGCGGCTGGTCGAGCTCCTGCGGCGCGAGAACGCCGGCGCCACCTTCCTGTTCAGCCTCGGCCCCGACCACACCGGCCGCGCGATCCGCCGGGTGTTCCGCCGCGGCTTCATGCGCAAGGTGTCGCGTACCTCGGTGCTCGAGCACTACGGGCTGCGCACGCTGCTCCACGGCACGCTGCTGCCCGGCCCCGACATCGGCCGGCACTGCGCGCCTCAGATGCAGGCGGTGCGCGACGCGGGCTTCGAGTGCGGCATCCACACCTGGGACCACGTGCGCTGGCAGGACGGCGTCGCCCGCGCCGACGAGGCGTGGACGCGCAGCGAGATGCAGCGCGCCTGCGACCGCTTCGACGAGGTGTTCGGCGTACGCGCAAGGGCTCACGGGGCTGCAGGCTGGCAGATGAACGTGCACGCGCTGCGCAGCACGCAGCGGCTCGACTTCGGCTACAGCTCGGACACCCGCGGCACCCACCCGTTCCTGCCGGTGTACAACGGCGAGCTGATCGCCTGCCCGCAGATCCCGACCACGCTGCCCACGCTCGACGAGCTGATCGGCTGGGACGGAATCACCGCCGACAACGTCGCCGACCGGCTGCTCGCGCTGACTGCGGTACCGCCACCTGCCAGCGGGCACGTCTACACGCTGCACGCCGAACTCGAGGGGCAGAAGCTGCTGCCCGCCTTTCAGCGCCTGATCGCCGGCTGGCGGGCCCAGGGCTACGAACTGCTGTCGATCCGCGACTACTGCGACGGACTGGAGCTCGAGCGGCTGCCGCACCACGAACTGGTGTTCGGCGAGGTCCCCGGCCGCAGCGGAGAACTCGCGCTGCAGGGCCCGGCGTTCCTGTCGCCTGCGGCACCGCCGCCCGAGTATCGCTGGACACGCGATCGTGCGGTGATCAGCCAGCACATCCGCCCGGATACTGCTGCGGCGCCTGCCGCGCCCGTTTCCGACCCTTCCCACAGCTGACTGCAGAGACCGACATGCCTGCGAAGAAAGCCCCTGAACTCGCACTTCCCTCCACCGACGGCACCACCTTCGATCTCGGCAAGGCCAGGGGCTCGCCGGTCGTCGTCTACTTCTACCCGAAGGACAACACGCCCGGCTGCACGGCCGAGGCCGCCGGCTTTCGCGACCACTTCAAGGCGTTCAGAAAGGCCGGAGCGTCGATCTACGGCATCTCCCGCGACAGCCTGAAGTCGCACGCCTCGTTCAAGGAGAAGATGGCCCTGCCGTTCGAACTGCTGTCGGACGCCGAGGAGACGGCCTGCAAGGCGTGGGATGTCATCAGGATGAAGAACATGTATGGCAAACAGGTGCGCGGGATCGAGCGCAGCACCTTCGTCATCGCCGCCGACGGCACGATCGCCCGCGAGTGGCGCGGCGTGAAGGTGCCGGGACACGTCGAGGAAGTGCTCGCGTTCGTCAACACGCTTGAGTAGAGTGCCCCTGTCCGGAGTTCGCTGATGCGCCAGGGAGGCGAGACGCCGATGTCGGTGTTCCCCGAAGTCGAAGCCGGCGGCCGAAGCTGCGTCGCGCCCGTACGCCGGAGCCTGCCTCGTTGATCGCCGCCGACCGGCGCAGCGTCCCGTCCCGTCGGCGACCCCCGCCTCGATGTGCCACCCGGCGCAGTGGCAGCCCCCTCGCCCGAAGCGCCACCCCCCCTTTTCCGCGCCCCCACGGCCATGCCGCTGGGGGCGCGGCGCTTTCGGCCCGTTCGTCAAACGCCACTGGGAGTCTCGATGATCCAGCGCAGCAAGCAACCCGGCCAGTCCTCTGCCACACCGGTGGTCACCCGCCTGCACACGACCAAGCTGTTCGTGATCGACACGAACGTGCTGATGCACGATCCGACCAGCCTGTTCCGCTTCGACGAGCACGATGTCTTCCTGCCGATGGTCACGCTGGAGGAGCTGGACGATCACAAGAAGGGCATGTCGGAAGTCGCACGCAACGCGCGCCAGGCCAGCCGCTATCTGGAAGAGATCATCGCGCGCACGCCGGGGGCCGACCTCGGCCAGGGGATACCGCTCACCGGCACCGGCATCAGGCAGGGAACGGGGAACCTGCTGCTGCAGACCGAGGCGTTCGACGCAGCCGTACCGGCGTCGATCCCCGCCAGCGGCAAGGCAGACAACCAGATCCTCGCGGTGGTGAAGGCGCTGCAGGAACGCGATCCGCGGCGGCAGGTCATCCTCGTCACCAAGGACATCAACATGCGGATCAAGGCGCGCGCGCTGGGGCTCGCCGCCGAAGACTACTTCAACGACAAGGTGCTGGAAGACACCGACCTGCTCTACACCGGCGTGCGCGCGCTGCCGGCGGATTTCTGGGACAGGCACGGCAAGGAGATGGAGAGCTGGCAGCAGTCGGGCAGCACGTTCTACCGCGTGCGCGGTCCGCTCTGCGCGAGCCTGACCATCAACGAGTTCGTGTGGCTCGAGACCGACAAGCCGTTCCACGCGCTGGTCAAGGAGCAGTCGGGAAAGACCGCGATCCTGCAGACGATTCGCGACTACTCGCACCAGAAGAACAGCGTGTGGGGCGTGCTCGCCCGCAACCGCGAGCAGAACTTCGCGCTCAATCTGCTGATGAATCCGGACATCGACTGCGTGACGCTGCTCGGCCAGGCCGGTACCGGCAAGACGCTGCTGACGCTTGCGGCCGGCCTGGCGCAGACCCTCGAGGACAAGCTCTACACCGAGATCATCATGACCCGGGTCACGGTACCGGTGGGCGAGGACATCGGCTTTCTCCCCGGCACCGAGGAAGAGAAGATGAACCCGTGGATGGGCGCGCTCGAGGACAATCTCGACGTGCTGAACAAGACCGACGACGACGCAGGGGACTGGGGGCGCGCCGCCACCCGCGACCTGATCCGTTCGCGGATCAAGGTGAAGTCCCTCAACTTCATGCGCGGGCGCACCTTCATCAACAAGTTCCTGATCATCGACGAAGCACAGAACCTCACGCCCAAGCAGATGAAGACGCTGATCACGCGTGCCGGGCCCGGCACCAAGGTGGTGTGCCTGGGCAACATCGCGCAGATCGACACGCCCTATCTGACCGAAGGCGGTTCAGGGCTGACCTACGTGGTCGACCGGATGAAGGGCTGGACGCACGGCGGACACGTGACGCTGGCACGGGGCGAGCGGTCGAGGCTGGCGGACTTTGCGGGGGAAAGGCTGTAGCCGCCTCTGCCGACAGGCCTGCGGCCACGGCAGGACGCAGCCCGCCGGGGTGACGCTCCGGCCGGCGCAGCAATCCGTGCCTCAGAACCGACCCGGCGTGGCCGCGAAGTTCTCGAACTTGGTGTGCCGCCCGAGGAAGGTCAGCTTCACCGTGCCGATCGGCCCGTTGCGCTGCTTGCCGATGATCACCTCGGCCACCCCCTTGTCGGCCGAGTCCGGGTTGTAGACCTCGTCGCGATAGATGAACAGAATGACGTCTGCATCCTGCTCAATCGCTCCGGAGTTATGCGTGACGATGCCATCCGCCAACCAGCACGCCGGTCCAGGCACAGTCAGGTCATAGACGGGCCCCTCTCCCGCCGGCTCGATCGCGACGACCGCATCCCAGAACAGGTCGTTGCCAGCCTGGCGCGCAAGCTCCGGTGCATCCAGATGTCGCGCGTAGTCGGCCACCATCTCGCGCGACGGAGCGAATCGGAAATGCGAAGTGCCGCCGTAGGACGTTCCCCGGATCGCGGCCATCGCACGCTGCGAGATACCCCGCTCGCGCATCACCGCCTTGACCTGAGCGAACACCTGCTGCGGTAACGTATCAACGTTTGTGCTGCGCTCAACCTGAGCCAGCACCGCGCGCAGAGCGGCCGCGGGCGCCGCTCTTGGACCGAACGCGACGACACGATCGAGGAACCGCTGCTGGTGCTCGGCTCCGGACACGTCAACGGTGTAGGCCGGACGATACTTCCCCTGCACCACCTGCCGGATACGCGCGAGGATGCCAAGGCGCAACAGCAGCGCCGCCACGTCGCGCGCCAGTCGCTCGCTGCAGCTCGAAAAGTAGACGCGCGGCGCTCCCCTCTGCCCCGGTTTGCGCACGGCGATCGAACCATCGGTGGCCCACAGATGGCCGAGCAACAATCCGATCTGCCGATCGGCAAGCCGAAACACATCGGCCGGCAGGCGCTTCTCCTGCGATCGCTGACCGAAAATGCCCAGATCGCGCAGCCACTTGCCAACCCCTGCCGGATGCCAGCGATTGCCGTTGCCCGCGATTACCAGCTGATGCCAGGCACCGCGTCCTTCATGCCGCGTTACGCGGGCGCCGAAGGCCTCAGCTGCGGCGCGCACAGCCTCGCTGTTGGCCTCACTGGCCGTCGTATAGCGCATCGGTTGGTGGACGAGGTAGCTGCCGTCGCCAACCAGGTGCCCAAGCAGGACGAGATGATGATCGGGCCATGCGAGCGGCCGGGCGGGCTCGGCCACACGACGCGCCAACGCAACGCGATCACCCGGTCCAAGTTGGGACAGCGTTTGCCAGCCCGTTCCAGTCAGCACCCGATGCTCGGCGCTGGCACGCAGGACTCGCCCACTGGCCAGCTTCAGATCGAAAACCGACTTCACCCCAACGCGCCAGACGGCGTCGGACGCAGCCTTCACCAGAGCCCCGGCCTCGTCGACCGCCCACACCTCCGGGGTTTGCCCAACCAGCTCCTGGATCGGTACGCGGCGACCATCGGCGCACCACACCAGAGTGTCCCCCGTCACGCACTCACGAAGATCCGACATCACCGGCCGCTTGTTCGGCCTCTGTTCCAGACTGCGGTTGAGCTGCGACAGCGCGACCACCGGCACCTGCAGCTCCTTCGCCAGAGCCTTCAGCGAGCGCGAGATCTCGGAGATCTCGGTGGCGCGGTTCTCGCCTTCGCGGCTGGAACTCATCAGCTGCAGGTAGTCGACGACGATCAAGCCGAGCCGCCCGCCGAAGGTGCGCGCGGCGCGGCGCGCGCGCGAGCGCAGTTCGAGGGCGGACAGCGCGCCGGTCTCGTCGATCAGGATCGGTGCCTTGGTGAGTTCGCCGATCGCGTGCGTGAGTTTCGGCCAGTCGGCATCCTCGAGGCGGCCGTTGCGCAGGCGCTGCTGGTCGATGCGGCCGGTGGATCCGAGCATCCGCATCACCAGCTGCGTGCCGGACATCTCCATGCTGAACACGACCACCGGCAGTTTCTCCACCAGCGCCACGTGCTCGGCCATGTTCAGCGCGAGCGCAGTCTTGCCCATGCTCGGGCGTCCGGCCACGATCACCAGATCGCCAGCCTGCAGTCCGGAGGTGTCACGGTCGAGGTCGGCAAACCCGGTCGGCACCCCGGTCACGTCGCCCTCGGCGCGCGCATACAGCATGTCGATGCGCTCGACGACCTGCGTCACCAGCGATTCGAGGTCGAGAAAGCCCTGCGCGGTGCGCTTGCCCGCCTCGGCGATCGCCAGCACCTTCGCTTCGGCCTCGTCGAGCAGCACCCTCGCCGCGCGCCCGCTCGGCGCATAGGCCGACTCGGCGATCTCGGTTCCCACCCGCGCGAGCTCGCGCATCAGCGCACGCTCGCGCACGATCTCCGCGTAGCGCCGGATGTTGGCTGCGGTCGGCACGTTGTTGGCGAGCGCCGACAGGTACTGCAATCCACCCACGCGCGCCAGATCGCCGGTGCGCTCCAGACTCTCCGCAACGGTGATCACGTCGGCCGGCCGGCTCTCGTCGATCAGCCGCGCCAGATGCCGGTAGATGGTGCGGTGGTCGGCGCTGTAGAAGTCTCCCTCGCCCAGCAGATCGGCGATGCGCTCCCACGCCGTGTTGTCCAGCAGCAGGCCGCCGAGCACCGACTGCTCCGCCTCGATCGAGTGCGGCGCGTGGCGGACGGCAGCCAGTTCGCTGTCAGCGGCAGAGGCGGAAACGATGGCTACCATCGATCGGGAACGAGGTCGGGAGTCAGGATCTGTCGCCCGGGCGCGGGGCGCTGCACCAGAAAAAGCTTATCACTGGCAGCGCTGCCGCCCCATGGCAGCTGAAAGGAAAACGGGCCCCTGCCGGGGCCCGTGTCGACGGCCTGGCTCGGCAACCGGCGCCGAGCGTCATCCGCTCACTCGGCCAGCACCGCCACCGTGATCGTCGCCTGAACGTCGGTGTGCAGACCCAGCGTGACCGGGAAATCGCCGATCGTCTTCAGCGGTCCCTCGGGCATGCGGATCATCGCACGCTCGATCAGGAACTCGAGCTTCTTCAGCGCTTCGGCGATGTCGGCGTTGGTGACCGAGCCGAACAGCTTGCCGTCGACGCCAGCCTTCTGCACGATCTGCACGGTCAGGCCTTCGAGCTTCTCGGCCTTCGCCTGGGCGGCGGCGAGCAGCTCCGCCGACTGGCGCTCGAGTTCCGCACGTCGCGCCTCGAACTCCTTCAGATTGGCCTCGGTCGCGCGCTTCGCCTTGCCCTGGGGAATCAGGAAATTGCGGGCAAAGCCGTCCTTCACCTTCACCACGTCGCCGAGCTGGCCGAGGTTGGCGATCTTCTCCATCAGGATGATCTGCATCGCGGGCCTCTCAGTGCAGGTCGGTGAACGGCAGCAGCGCGAGAAAACGCGCGCGCTTGACCGCGACGGACAGCTGGCGCTGGAAGTGCGCCTTGGTCCCGGTGATGCGCGCCGGGATCAGCTTGCCGTTCTCGTTGATGAAATCCTTCAGCAGGTCGATGTCCTTGTAGTCGATCTGCTTGATCTTCTCTGCGGTGAAGCGGCAGAACTTGCGGCGGCGAAACAGCGAACGCGCGCCTTTCTTCTTCTTCTTGTCGTCCTTGCCGCGTCCGCGGCCACGGGCTCCGAATGGCATGGTCAGTGTGCTCCGAAATGAGTTGAATCGATGAGAGTCAGGTCAGCCGAGGGCTGGTGTGCAGTCCGGGATCACTGCGTCGGGGCGGTGGACTCGGGTTCCCGCCGGACCGCCTCGACGTGCAGCACGAGTCGGTCGTCGTTGAGCCCGGCGCGGCACAGGAAGCCGCGTACCGCGATCGCCGGTGCGGATTCGCCGTCGGGAACCTGCCGGGCGATGTCGCCGATGGCGACCGCATTCACCCTTGCACTGCACCTCCCGCTGCGCTCCCGCCTCGCTCACCGTCGACTGGTGCTCGATGCGAAAGCGCACGATCGGCAGCCCTCCCGGCGTGTAGCGAAGCGTCTCGCGCTCCACGAGACGCCCCGAGAGCACCACCCGATTCAGCGACCGCTCCGCCTGCGCCCCGGACGCGAATCAGGCCGCCGGCGCGGCGGCTGCCGGTGCCGCCTCGGCCGCACGCGGGGCGCTGTCACGCCCGCTGTCGCGTCCGCCGTCGCGTCCGCCATCACGGCGTCCGCGGTCGCCGCGGTCGCCTCGGTCACGGCCCTCGACCGGCTTGGGCTCGCGCATCATCGGCGAGGGGGTGGTCACCGCCTCGGTCATCTTGACGGTCAGGTGGCGCAGCACCGCGTCGTTGAACTTGAACGCGTGCTCGAGTTCGTCGAGCGTGGCCTGATCGCACTCGATGTTCATCAGCAGATAGTGCGCCTTGTGGATCTTCTGGATCGGATAGGTCAGTTGCCGGCGGCCCCAGTCCTCCTTCCGATGAATGACGCCACCCTTGCTGGTGATCAGCGTGCTGTAACGCTCCACCATGCCGGGCACCTGCTCGCTCTGGTCCGGGTGGACCATGAATACCACTTCGTAATGTCGCATCGATTCTCCTCGTGGACGGTGACCTCCGGCGGCGCAGCGGCCGCCCGGCGGTCGGGGCCTCCCGGTATGCGAAGCCGGTGAGGCAAGGGTTGTGTCCCGGATGTCCGCCGCCGCGCGGCGCTCGCCGTGCGGCTCGCGCCTGACGGCTCATCGGTCCGTGCCTGCGGGACGGTCGCCCCCGGCACGACGTTCAGGACAGCCGGTGAGTATCGCGCACTTGGCGCCTGAGGGCAAATCCGGCGTCAGGATCCGTCAACCGCCGCTGGCCGCGCGCTGCCGGCGACTCTCGAACAGGCAGATCCCGGCCGCCACCGACACGTTCACGCTCTCCACCGCACCGAACATCGGGATGCGCACCAGTTCGTCGCAACGCTCCCGGGTGAGCCGGCGCAGTCCCTCGCCCTCGGCACCGAACACCCACGCGAGCGGGCCGCGCAGGCGCGCGCCGAACAGGTCGCCGGAGCCCGCCTCGTCAGCGCCCAGGCACCACACGCCGCGCGACTTCAGGGCATCGAGCGAACGGGCGAGATTGGTCACCGTCACGTAGCGCACCGTCTCCGCCGCCCCCGAGGCCACCTTCTCCACCGTGGCGGTGATGCCGACCGCCCGATCGCGCGGCGCGATCACCGCGTCGACCCCCATCGCGTCGCCCACCCGCAGGATAGCGCCCAGATTGTGCGGGTCCTGCACCCCGTCGAGCACCACGAGCAGCGGCACTGCCGGCAGCGCCTCCAGCAGGTCGTCGAAGTGCAGGCTGCGCCGCGGCTCGCCGTCGACGCGCGCCACCACGCCCTGATGCCGCGCCGAGGCGCCGGCGAGCGCAGCGACCCGCTCCGGCTCGACCGCCATCGCCCGCAC
>CANGUQ010000002.1 GCA_947456915.1 Betaproteobacteria bacterium | reverse complement strand
CCCGGCGCCCGTCGGGCGGCCGCAACGGCACGATGTATCATCGACCGTTTCGTCTGCCGTTCAGGAGTTCCTCATGGGTCATGTCGATCCGCACCTGCCGTATGCCTCGCAACGCAGCCCGGTGTTCGCGCGCAACATCGTGTCCACCTCGCAACCGCTGGCGGCGCAGGCCGGCGCGCAGATGCTCGCTCGCGGCGGCAACGCGATCGACGCGATCCTCGCCACCGCGATCACGCTCACCGTCGTCGAGCCGTGCAGCAACGGCATCGGCTCGGATGCCTTCGCGCTGATCTGGGACGGGTCGAAGCTGCACGGGCTCAACGCCTCGGGGCGCTCCCCGGCGGCGTGGACGCCGAAGTACTTCGAGAAGTACAACGGCAGGATGCCCGAGCGCGGCGTCGACGCGGTGACCGTGCCCGGCTGCGTTTCGGCGTGGAAGATGCTCTCGGAGCGCTGGGGCAGGCTGCCCTTCGCCGATCTGTTCGAACCGGCGATCCGCTACGCACGCGACGGCTATCTGGTGTCGCCGACGGTCGCCAGACTGTGGCAGCAGACGGTGCCCGAGCTGCAGAACGGTCCGGGCTGGCGCGAGGGCTTCATGCCCAACGGACGCGCACCCAGGGCGGGCGAGCTGTTCCGCTACCCGGATCAGGCGAAGACGCTGGAACTGATCGCCGAGACCGGCGGCGAAGCGTACTACCGCGGCGAACTCGCGGAGAAGATCGCCGGCTGGATCAGGAGCAATGGCGGCGTGATGGAAGTGTCGGATCTGGCTGCGCACCAGGCCGACTGGGTCGAGCCCATCCACATGGACTACAAGGGCTATCGGCTGCACGAGATTCCGCCCAACGGACAGGGAATAGGCGCACTGATCTCCCTCGGCATCCTCGGCCACCTCAACCCGGGCCAGTTCGCCTGCGACAGCGCCGATCACGTCCACCTGCAGATCGAGGCGATGAAGCTCGCCTTCGCCGACATGTACCAGTATGCGGCCGACCCCGCGGCGATGCATGTGACGCCTGCACAGATGCTCGACCCGGCCTACCTGCGCGAGCGGGCGAAACTGATCGACATGAAGCGTGCGCAGGATCCCGGCCACGGCGATCTGCCGCGCGGGGGCACCGTCTATCTGACGGCAGCCGACCAGTCCGGGATGATGGTGTCGTTCATCCAGTCCAACTTCAAGGGCTTCGGTTCAGGCGTCGTCGTGCCGGGCACCGGCATCAGCCTGCAGAACCGCGGCTGGGGCTTCAAGCTGATCAAGGGACACGCGAACGAGGTGGGCCCGCGCAAGCGCCCGTTCCACACGATCATCCCCGGCTTCATCACGCGTGACGGCAAACCCGAGATGAGTTTCGGCGTGATGGGCGGTTCGATGCAGGCGCAGGGACATTCGCAGATGATGCTGCGGCTGGCCGACTACGGACAGAATCCCCAGGCGATGGCCGATGGTCCGCGCTGGCGCGTCGACGACGGGCTGAAGATCGCACTCGAGCACGCGTTCCCGGCCGAAGTCGTCGCCGATCTGCGCGCACGCGGCCACCAGATCACCGTGACCGAGCGCGGATCCACCGACTACGGGCGCGCGCAGCTGATCCAGAAGCTCGACGACGGCTACGTGGCGGGCTCCGAACCGCGCTGCGACGGGCAGGCGGTCGGGTTCTGACGCACCTGCCGCGGATCGTTCAGCTGCCGCCGCGCTCGGCGGCGGACTTCCACCCGGTCACCTGCATCAGGATGTTCACCGCCTGGCGAAACGGCGGCGAGCCCACCGGCGTGAGCGCAGTCTCCAGTGCCTCGAGCAGTTCCTGCTCGGTGCAGCCGAGTTTCAATGCGCGCTCCATGTGCGGCTTCACGCCCCACATCCGCGACTGGCCGATCATCGCCGCGATCGCGATCAGTTCACGGTACTTCGCCGGCAACTGCTTGCCTTCGGTCGACACCCCCTCGTGCAGCAGGCTCAGCCCGGACAGCCGGTTATAGGCGTCGAGGAATACCGGGTCCTTCTCCGCCAGATACTCCCATTCGGGATAGCTGTAGCCGCGGGTGGCGGCGAGTCTCTGCGCGGTTTCATCGGGTTTCTCTGCCAAGGTAGCCTCCATCGTGTGACGAGTCCGGGCTCGATCGCGCCGGACTGAGAGGGTTGCGGACCGGACGGTTGCGCTCGGGCGACGTGCGCGAGCTGGCCGGGGCGTGCTGCCGAGGCTACTCCGGCTGGATGTTCGCTGCACGCGCGATCCTGATCCAGCGCGCGATCTCGGTCCGGTTGTACTGTTCGTATTCCTCGGGACCGAGGCCGACCGGATCGGCGCCCTGTTCGTTCATCAGCCGGCGCGTGTGCGGATCGTCGATCGCTGCGCGCACCGCGCGGAAGTGGCGATCGACCAGCGGCCGCGGCAGCCCCGCGGGCCCGAGGATGCCGAAGCCGCTCTGCACGACGAAGCCCGCCAGCCCCGCCTCCTCCATCGTCGGCGTACCCTGCGCCGCGTTCGAGCGGGTCGCCCCGGTCTGCCCGATCATGCGCAGCCGGTTGGAGCGGACGTGCTCGATCACTGCCGGGATGCTCGCGAACTGGAGCTCGACGTGCCCGCCCACCAGCGCGGAAATCGCCGGGCCGGCACCCTTGTACGGAACGTGCGTCATCCGGATGCCGGTCATCGACGCGAAGATCTCGGCCGCGAGGTGCCCGACGGTACCGACGCCCGACGTGGAGTAGTTCAGCTGCCCGGGCCGCTTTCGCGCGAGCGTGATCAGATCGCCCACGCTCTTCGCTGGCACCGAGGGGTGCACCACCAGCGCCGTGGGAATGTCGGCCACCAGCGAGATCGCGGTGAAGTCGCGGATCGGATCGTAGGGCAGCTTCTTCACCATCGCCGGATTGATCACGTGCGATGCCGCGGTGAACAGCACCGTGTAGCCGTCGGGCGCTGCGCGTGCGACCGCTTCCGCACCGATGGTGCCACCCGCGCCGCCGCGGAACTCGAGCACGAGCGGCTGGCCGAGGGATTCGTTCATGCGAGGCATCAGCAGACGCATCAGCACATCGCTGTTGCCTCCGGGCTGGACACCGAGAATCATCCGGATCGGCTTGGCAGGCCACCCGTGTCCCGCCGGCGCCTGAGCCTGCGCGCTCGCCGCACCGGCGCCCCACAGCAGCAGCGCGGCGAACGTGCAGCCGGCGCGACGCAGTCTGCTTGACCACGGCTTCATCGCTGTCTCCTCCATGCCGGTCTCGCGTGCGGACCGGTCTATTGCTTCTCGATCTTCGCCAGGCGCGCGATCTCGGCCCAGCGGGTGATGTCGGCGAGGACGGTCGCGCGAAACTCCGCCGGCGAACTGGCCAGCGGCCGGAAGCCGCCCTCGACGAAGAACTCGCGCAGGGCAGGGGCTTCGACCGCACGACGCGTCTCGGCGTGCCAGCGCTCGACCAGTTCCCTCGGCATGCGGGCCGGGCCGAGCAGCCCGTGCCAGCCTGTGTCCATCTGGAACGGTATGCCCTGCTCGTTGAGCGTGGGCACGTCCGGCAGTCCGGCGAAGCGCGCCGGCGAACTGTAGCCGACTGCGCGTACCCGGCCGTCGCGGATGAAGCTCAGCGATGCCAGGGGCGGAATCAGCACGACCTGCACTTCGTTCGACAGCAGTGCGGTCAGTGCAGGCCCGGAACCCTTGTACGGCACGTGCAGCAACCTGATGCCCGTCTGCGCGGCGAACGACTCTGTGATCAGCTGCAGCGCATTGCCCAGCCCCGGCGATCCGTACGACAGCGACCGCGTCTTTGCGAGCGCCACCAGTTCCCTGGCGTTGGTCGCCGGCAGCGACGGGTGCACCAGCACCAGCACGCCTTCGCCCTGGGCCACTGCGGTGATCGGCGTGAAGTCACGCGCAACGTCGAATGGCAGGTTCCGGTAGATCGCCGGGTTGATGACGAACGCGCCCGCCGCGAAGATCAGCGTGTGCCCGTCGGGCGGAGCCTTGGCGACGATCTCCGCGCCGATGATGCCGTTGGCTCCGGAGCGGTTGTCCACCACCACCTGCTGGCCCAGTTGCGTCGATACCTGGCGCGCGAATGCACGCGCGTTGACGTCCTGCGTGCCGCCAGGCGCGGACGCGACCACCAGCCGCACCGGCCGCGCTGGAAACGCCTGCGCATGCGCTGGTACGCACAGCAACGCGAACGTACCGGCTGCGAACGCTGCCGCCACCGTCACCGCGCGCGCCGCGCCGCGCGAGCGCCTGCCCGCACCACTGCCAGCATCCGCGCTCGGCCACGCGACCACCGACGCTACATTGCCCTGCTCCGCCCTTGCACGGCAGCCGCCCGTGTCAGGCATTAGAGTCTCGGCCATGTATCACCTCCTCCTCTTTTCACTATACGCCGAGCCGGGGGTTTTGCGCTGATCGCCCGAAATTGGGAGACTCGCTGTCGTTTCGCAGGCCCACACGGGGAGCAAGTCATATGCTGAAGATCGGAATTCTCGAAGGCGACGACATCGGACTGGAGGTCGTGCCGGAAGCAGTCAAGGTGATGAAGGCGGCGGCGGCGAAGGTCGGACTGGCCGTCGACTGGCGGCCGCTGCCGATCGGCCGGCGCGGGCACGAGACGCACGGTCACACGATGCCGCCTGTCACGGTGGCGACACTGAAAGAGGTCGACGGCTGGGTACAGGGGCCGATCGGCCACAACGCCTATCCGCGCGGCGACGCGACGTTCATCAACCCGCCGCTGCGCAAGATGTTCGACCTGTTCGCGAGCGTGAAGCCGGTGAAGTCCTACGCGAACATCGCGTCGATCCACAAGAACGTCGACATCGTGTTCCTCAGGGAGGTCACCGAAGGCATGCAGTCGAGCAGCGTGACCCACGCCGGTACGGGAGAGTTCCGTCCCAACGACGACATCACGATCGGGCATCGCGTGATCACCCGCAAGGGCTCCAACCGGGTCGCCCGCGCCGCCTTCGAGATCGCCCGCAATCGGCCACGCCGTCGCGTGACTGCCGTGCACAAGGAGCCGGTATACCGTCTCGCCTGCGGCATGTTCGCCGAGGAGTGCCGCAAGGTCGCCACGGAGTATCCCGACGTGAAGTTCGACGAGGTCCTGGTCGACGGATTCGCGATGAAGCTGGTGATGGCGCCGCAACCGTTCGACGTGGTGGTGACCACCAACCAGTTCGGCGACATCCTGACCGACGAGGGCGCGGGGCTGGTGGGCGGGCTGGGACTCGCGCCCGGGCTGTGCATCGGCGAGCGCCAGGCGATGGCGCAGGCCACGCACGGATCGGCGCCCGACATCGCCGGGCGCAACATCGCCAATCCCTACGCGATGATCATGTCCGGAGCGATGCTGTTCCAGTGGCTCGGTCGCAATCGCGGCATGTCCGCTCCGGTCGAGGCGGCGGCACTGATCGAGCGGGCGATGGACCGGGTGATCGCCGAGGCGACCTCGCTCACCGCCGACCTCGGCGGAACCGCCTCCACCAGCGGCATGGGCGACGCCGTGGTGGCCGCGATCGGCTGAAGCCGCGCACGTCTGCGTCCGGACCTTGATCAATCCGCGGGCCACAGCGGCCCGCTGCAGGTGCACTCTCCAATGACTCCGATCACGCTGCGCTTCGGCGGCTACCAGCTCCCCGCTTCGATCCACAACCAGGCAGCGCGCCGCTTCGGCGATCGGCTCGCCGAGCGGCTCGGACCCGACCGCGTGCGGTTCGAACTGATCGGCAACGTTCTCGACCTGGGTCGCCCCTCGGGCGAACTGCCGCAGATGGTCCTGCGCGGCGAGCTCGAGGCCTGCTACATCTCTTCGGTGCGCTTCACCGAACCCGTGCCGGAATTCGGCGCGCTCGAACTGCCATTCATCGTGCGCGACCGGCCGACCGTGCACCGCGCCTTCGACGGCGAGTACGGCGCGCTGCTGGCGGCAGGCATGCAGGCGCGCACCGGCGTGCGCCTGCTCGGCCTGTGGGACAACGGCTTTCGCCACATCACCAATCGCGTGCGTCCGATCCGCACGCCGGCCGACTGCAGGGGGCTCACCATCCGCACGCAGATGAGCGCACTGCACGCGGGGCTGTTTGCCGCGCTGGGCTTCGAACCGATCCCGGTGGACGTGAAGGAGTTCGTCGAGCAGATCGCAGGGCCGCGTTTCGACGCCCAGGAGAATCCGCTCACCAACACGTTCAACTTCGGTGTGCACCACTACCACCGGCACCTCACGCTGACCGGTCACCTGTTCGGCGGCACGGTGATGATCGTGAACGAGCGCGTGTTCCGCGGCTGGCCGGCAGACGTGCAGCAGGCCGTGCTCGAGTCGGCGCGGGAGGCGACCGCGCACCAGCGCGCACTGGCTGCAGCCGAGGACGACGCGGTGCTCGCCCGGCTGGATCCGGCACTGAACGAGACGATCGTGCCTGATACCGCCGAGCGCGCGGCATTCGTCGCCGCGGCCGAGCCGGTGGTGCGCAGACACCGCGACGGCTTCGATCCGAGAGTGCTCGACTGGCTGGCCTGACCCGGCCCCGGGCAGCGCGCCCGACCGTCGTCGCCCGGAGCCGCCACGTGGCCACCCGCATCGGCCCGCTTGCCCTGTCGCGGCATCGCGCGTACTCTGGCGGTACAAGCTGTCTTCCATCAGCATGACTTGTCCAATGGAAGCTTCGCGCGCCCGCTGAGGAGTCGGCCGCGAATGCCCCGCACTCGGCCTTCGCGCCGTGCGGGGCAGGGCCTTGCGTGCCGCCGGGCGCCAGAGGCGGCTGCGCGCGATCGAGGAGAGGAGGAGACCCGCGATGTACGACCTGCAACTGACGTCCGAGCAGCTCGAGTTTCGCGACACGGTGCGCGATTTCGTCGATCGGGAGGTACGCCCTGCGGCCACGCTTCCGGCGCGTCTCGAACCGTTCGAGAAGCCGCTGATGCTCGATCTGCTCGACCAGGCGGCGCAGATGGGTCTGCGCGCGCTGGGACTGCCCGAGGACGCGGGAGGCGCGGGCACCGACCTGCTTACCACCTGCGTGGTACTGGAGGAACTCGCGGTGGGCGACGTCGATCTCGCCGTGGTCCTCGGCGAAACGGCCCTGCTGATCAGCGCGGTTCACGACGCGATGCAGCCCGGGCAGCGCGATCGCTGGCTGCCGCGCTTCGACAGCAGCGACCGGTTTCACCTGGCACTGATCGCGCCCCGCGCCGACGCAGAGCGCGGCTGGAGCTATCCCCAGTCGATGGCGCAGGACCCGGTGCCGGCCAGCACGCCGCAGGTGAGCGCCGAGCGCAGCGACAGCGGCGACTGGGTGCTCAACGGGCATGCGCAGTTCGTCTCCAATGCGCCGGTGGCGGGATTGTTCGTGGTGCAGGCGCGGATCGTCGGCTCACCCGGAACCGTCACCGTGCTGATCGGCCGTGATGCGCCGGGTCTGACCGTCGGCGATTCGCTGCCCGCGTTCAGCGGCGAGGGCCAGTACGCGCGCTGGCACCACGGGGCGGTGTCGTCGGTGACGCTGAAGGATTGCCGGGTTCGCGCAGACGACGTGCTGGCGGCAGACGCTGCTCAGCGCGCACTGCACGATGCGTTCGCCGGGCGCCACGCCGTGCAGATGGCGGCGATCAACGTCGGCGTGGCACGTGCAGCCTACGAGTCGGCGATCGACTACGCCAAGATGCGCTGGCAGGGTGGACGCTGGATCGTCGAGCATCAGGCGATCGGCATGAAGCTCGCCGACATCGCGATCCAGCTCGAAGCCGCGCGCGGCCTGACCTGGAAGGCGGCGTGGCTCAGCGATCACCCGCAGGCGATCGCCGATCGCAGCGTGAGCGACCTGCCCTGGCCCATCGTTGCGCGCACGTTCGCCGCCGAGGCCCTGCACCGTTCGACGCTCGAAGCGGCGGAGTGCTTCGGCGCGATGGGCGTGATGCGCGACATGCCGCTGCAGAAGTACGTGCACGACACGCTGGTGCTGCGGCACTCGATCGACTGCGATCTGGCCTCGCCGCTGGTCGTCGCCGAAGCGGTTGCCGGATTCGCGCGCGCCCCGCACTGAGCGCGAGCATCGTTCGAATTCCCCGGTTGATCCCCGGTCCTGCAGAGAGGGTGACATGGATTTTTCGCTGAATGAAGAACAACGCGGATGGCAGATGGAAGCGCGGCGCTTCGCCGAGGAGGAGATCCGTCCGCTGTCGCTCGCCCGCGACCAGATCGCCGATCCCAGGGCCACCTTCGAGTGGGAGCTCATCCGCAAGGGATCGCAGCTGGGGTTCCGCACGCTCGCCGTACCGCGCGAGTGGGGCGGGCACGAAGCGGACTTCGTGACCCAGGCGCTGGTGATGGCCGAGCTCGCTCGCGGCGACAGTTCCGTGTCCAAGACCTTCAGCCAGTGCTGGAAATGGAGTCACCTGATCGCAGCGTCGTGCACCGCGGACCAGAAGGAGCGCTTCCTCAAGCCGTTCATCGCCGATGACCTGTTTCTGCTGGGCAAGGGCGGCACCGAGGCCAACGCCGGATCCGACAACCGCATGCCGCCGGAGAACGATCCGAAGGCTGGCTGGAAGCTGCGCGCCGAGCGCGACGGCGACCACTGGATCCTGAACGGCACCAAGATGTTCATCGCCAACGGCAGCGTCGCGAAGCTGTTCTTCGTCGACGCCCGCACCAACCCGGACGCGAACATCCGGGAAGGCAGCACGATGTTCATGATCCCGCGCGACACGCCGGGTTTCCGCATCGGCAAGGTGTTCAACAAGCGCGGCTGGCGCTTCTACCAGAACGGCGAGCTGATTTTCGAGAACGCCCGGGTGCCGCACGCCAACGTGGTGGGCGCGGTCAACGGCGGGGTCAAGGCGCGCGCCACGGACAAATCGGAATTCGGCGACATCGAACTGGCCGCCAATGCACTGGGCATCTGCGACGACGCAGTCGGCATGGCGATGAGCTTCGCGCGCAGCCACAAGCGCGCCGGAAAGTGGCTGATCGACCATCAGCTGGTCCAGTTGAAGCTCAACGAGATGTACATGCTGACCGAGGCGCTGCGCTCGTTCGTGCTGCGTGCGGCGTGGGAGCGCGATCGCAAGATGCCCGATCTCGGCAACAACGTGCTGGTGATGAACTATTCCCAGGAAGTCGTGCAGCGGGTGACGCGTGCGAACATGGACATCCACGGCCCCGAGGGCTGCATGATGCAGGCGCGCGTGGACAAGCTGGTGCGCGACGCGATGGTGTGGACGCACCTCGCAGGAGACACGGTGCAGCGGGTGAAGGTGGTCAAGCGGCTGCCGCTCACGACTGGCTGATCGGCACGGGCGTCGAACCCCACCGATCGGCACGGAATCAGCGGGACGTCGACTGCAGCCCGATGAGACCTGTCATCAGGCACATCGCCCTGGCGCAGCTGCTGCTGCTATCGACGGCGATGGCGCCGGTTCATGGGCAGAACTGGCCCGCAAGACCGGTACGCATCATTTCGCCGTTCGCGCCAGGCGGCGGCAACGACACCCTCTCGCGCCTGATCGCCGAGTCCCTGAGTACGCCCGCGCGGCTCGGGCAGCAGGTGATCGTCGAGAACCGTCCCGGTGCCAATACGATCGTCGGCACGGAGCTGGTGGTCAAATCACCGCCCGACGGGCACACGCTGATCGTGCTGCCCAATGCGATCACCATCAATCCGCACCTGTACCGCAAGCTTCCGTTCGACGTCACCAGGGACCTCGCGCCGATCACGCAGATCGGCACCAGCCCGATGATTCTGGTGGTGCATCCGTCGTTTCCGGCGCGCACTACGCGGGAATTGCTTGCCATCGCGCGTGCGCGGCCGAACGACATCACCAACGGCTCTTCCGGAAACGGTTCATTGGGACATCTGATCGGCGCGCTGATGGACATCACGGCCGGCACGAAACTCGTACATGTCCCTTACAAGGGCACGGCACTCGCGGTGACCGACCTGCTGGGAGGCCAGATCGTGCTGTCGTTCGCTTCGGCCATTACGGTCATGCCGCAGGTCAAGGCGGGGCGTCTGCGCGCCATTGCGGTGACGGGTCCCCGGCGCTCCCCCGCGCTGCCCGATATTCCGGCGATCGCCGAGACCGTCCCTGGATTCTCTGCTGAACTGTGGTATGCGATGTTCGCGCCGGCCGGTACGCCTGGCGACATCATCAATCGTCTCAACCGTGAACTGCGGGAAGTCCTGAGTCAGCCCGACCTTCGCGAAAAACTCTCGGCCCAGGGGGTCGAGACGCAGACCAGTACACCGGAAGAGATGGCAAGACTGATCGCCGCCGACATCCGCAAGTGGGAGAAGGTCGTGAGGACTACCGGGACGCGGATCGACTGACGCGCATCCCCTCGGCCTGCGCAGCCCTCACGCCGCTCGTGCAGGCCACACCGGCTGGTTGTAGCCCAGCGGCACCATGGTCCGCGCCCACCGCGGCGGCGTCTCGGACATGCGCAGCGTCGGAGACAGATGCTGCAACCGGCCCACCGGCGTATCGCTCAGCATCGACCAGCGCTCGAGTTCTTCAGGCGTGAACTCCTGCGCGACGTTCTTCAGTTCCGCCTCCGGCACCTGCCCGCGACTGACCAGCCAGCGTCCGACCTGTGCGAGCGAAATTCGCACGTGCCAGCTCCCGCCTTCACGCGCACGACGGCCCAGCGCGACCATCGAGCCGAACGCCATCAGATAGCCGGTGAGGAAATCGATTGCCGATACCGGATAGAACTGCGGCCCTGGCGCGGCGCCAGGGAACACTTCGCCCTGGCGAGTCGTCATGCCGCTCACGGTCTGGATCACCGTATCGAAGCCGCGGCGCGCAGCCCAGGGTCCGACATGGCCGAAGGCTGACAACGAAACGACGACGATGCCCGGTCGCAGTTCAGCCAGTGCTTCGGGCGAGAAGCCACGTCCGGCGAGCGTGCCGGGTCGGTACCCCTGAGAGAAGACGTCGGCTTCCCGGGCCAGTCCACGCAGGATCTCGTTCTGTCTGTCGTCGCGCAGATCGAGGTACGCGGAGAGTTTGCCGTGTCCAGTGTCGTACTCCTGCCGGCCCAGACTCGGCAGGTGTTCGGCGCTGATCTTGAGCACATCGGCGCCGTGTTCGGCCAGTGTCCGGCCGCATGTCGGTCCGGCGATCACGCGCGTGAGGTCGAGCACGCGTATGCCGGAGAGCGGCCGGTCGCCTGCCGGCAGCGGTTCAGCCGGGCTGTCGCCGATTCTGATGATTTCCATCAACGGCAAGGTCGCCACGGCGATGCCCTGCGGATGCTGCGCCCACTCGTCCATGGTGCGCACCATGCCGCCCGCCCCGTTCGCCGCGATGATTGCCTCTTCGAGTTCGAGCGCGTCCCACTGCGCCACGGCCTTGCTCACCGCCTCGCGGTCTTCGGCGACACCCAGCACCTTCAACGCGGCTGCGCGGTGATTGGGGAAGTTGCAGTGCAGGTAACTCCAGCGTCCGTGCCTGGCACGATAGGTTCCCATCACCGCATTGGGCGCAGGCGAAACATATGTGCCATCGATGGTCAGGTAGTGGCCGCTGCGCAGCGACGCCGTCGCCTGCCGGGTGTCCACGGCCACGCGCTGCTCGCGACCGGTGCGAAGCTGCCACAGGTCGGAGGCGGCAAGCCCGACTGCAGCCAGCGTGGCGGCGGCGGTTTCGCTGATGCGAAAGGGCGTCGGCAGGATCGGATCGGTGCCCCCGGTGATCTCGACGGCGTCGGCAAGCGTTTCCGACCAGCCGGCGATCGGCAGGATGGTGCGCAGCGCGGCGTTGCTCATGGGTTGGTTTCCTCGCTTCAGCGGCCCCGGATGGAACATGCAGGCCACGCCTGGCTCGCGCCTCTCGCGGATGCGATTGATCTCCTGCGCAGCCGGGTCGCGTCGGCAGACGGCTCAGGCGCTCGGCCGATGGATCCGCAGACAGGCCACGATTGCGTGATGACCGTGGGAACGGAATCGGCAACCGGGATCCGGTCCTGAAACCGGCGAAACCGCAACACCCCCCAGAGCAGGCTCGAGCGTTCCAGCAAGACAGACCTCGCCGGGAATCCTGAAGGGCACCGCACAGGTCGATGCAGGACTGCCGTGCGAGTCACACCCGAGGTCGCGCCCGACCGCTGAACCAGGGTTGCCTGCGCCATCTACTCCGCCTTCGCCCCCGACAGCTTCACCAGCCGCCCCCACTTCTCCCGCTCGATCTTCAGCGACGCGGCGAATTCCTGCGGCGTGCTGGTGACTACCGCGAACCCCTGCGCCTCGATCTTCTCGCGTGCAGCCGGGTCGCGCAGGACTCTGGCGAACTCGGCGTTCAGGCGGTCGACGATGGCGGCGGGTACACCGGCGGGGCCGACCACGCCGATCCAGTTGGCCAGGTCGAAGCCGGCAAACCCCGACTCGATGAAGGTCGGAACGTCCGGCAGCGTTGCTTCGCGCTTCGCTCCGGCCACCGCCAGCGCGCGCATCTTGCCCGCCTTCACGTGCGGCACCATCTCCGGCAGGTTGATGAACAGCATCTCGACGTTGCCGGCCACCAGATCGAGGATCGCCGGCGCGCCGCCCTTGTGCGGCACGTGCACGAGGTCCTTCGCGCCGAAACCGGTCAGCATCTCGGCGGCCAGGTGTCCGGGAGTGCCGACACCGGAGGACGCATAGGCGAGCTTGCGCGTCTGCGACAGCGTGATCAGCTCCTTCGGGCCTTTTGCCGGCAGCGCGGGGTGTACGGCGAGCAGCAGCGGAATCTCCGCGATGCGGATGATCGGCGTGAAGTCGGTGAGGACGTTGTAGTTGAGCTTCGGATACAGCGTAGCGTTGATCGCGTGCGTCGCGCTGATGTTGCCGATCGTGTAGCCGTCGGGAGTCGACCGCGCGATCGCCTCCGCCCCGATGTTGCCACCGCCGCCGGGGCGGTTGTCGACCAGCACGGGCTGCCCGAGCGACTCCTGCAGCCGTGCGCCGAGGATGCGCGCGAGGATGTCGTTGGAGCCGCCGGGCGCGAACGACAGCACGTAGCGCAGGGGCTTGTTCGGATACGCCTGCTGCGCCTGCGCGAGGGGCGAGACGATCGCCGTGACGAGCGACGCGGCGGCGAGCGCAATCGCCCTCGCGCGATCCGGTGAACCGGCAGCAGGCCGGTCGACGGCACCGGATCGCGGACGTGATTCAAGCATCGGGCCCGACATCATGGATCTCCTCGCTCTGGTGGCGGAAAGGGTCGCCGCACGGTCTGCCGCCGCCGGTCGTCCCGGGATACGCACTGCGCAACGGGCGCTGCCGCGCGGACCGGAGCGTTCGCCTCGGGCGACTCCGGCACCGCAGCCGACCGCCCGTCGGTCAACTGCGGTGATCAGGATACAGCTTCTCGACCAGCGCGCGTCCGGCCACCCAGTCGCGGCTGCTCGCGTCGTACAGGCCGAGCCGTCCGAACATGCGCACACGTTCCTCGCACAGCTCGCGCGAAGGCTGGATCAGCGCGCTGCCGCCAGCCAGCGCACCGATCTGCGCGCGGCAGGCAAGCTCGAGAAAATGGTGCTGGATCCAGGCCTCCGGGATGTTCAGGCCAGCCACCACCGCGCCGTGGTTGTGCAGGATCATCAGCCACTTGTCGCCCATCGCTCGCGCGAGCCGGGTCGCGCCGTCGCGCGTCGCGTCGTCGCCGTCGTAGGGGTAGTAGGCGATCTGCCCGTGAAAGCGCATCGCCTGCTGGCTGAGCATCAGCAGCCCGTGCTTCTGCGCCGACACCGCGAGATTCGCCGGCGAATGGGTGTGCACGACGGCGTTCAGGTCCGGGCGCTCGCGCAGGATCGCGCCGTGGATGTTGTACGCCGACATCGCAGCCTTCCACGGCGAGGGCGCGACCTGATTGCCCTCGAGGTCGTACTTGACCAGATTGCTGGCGGTGACCTGTTCCATGAACACGTCCTGCGCCTTCACGAGGAAGTGGTCCGGATTGTCCGGGCAGCGCACCGAGAGGTGGTTGTAGGTCAGATCGCAGAACACGAAGTGTGCGACGAGCCGGTGCGCGCAGGCGAGTTCGCAGCGCAGCTGCCACTCGGCATCGCTGACCTGACTGCGGATGTCCGGTTCTGATGCGTTCATCACAGGTCTGCGTACGATGGTCAGGGCAGCGAGCGTCTCGACATCGCAGCTCGGGTGGCGGGCGGCCGGCGTGCCGCTGCGTCAGTCCCGCGGCGTCCGGCTCGGCGCGCGGGTACGGTGCGCAGCGGGAACGGGCGCGCGAGCATCATCCCTGCGCGGCGAAACAGTCCTGCAACCTGCGCCTCTGCCGGCCCGCACCGTCGAAATTCTCCGGGCCGAGCCAGCGCTCGTAGCCGTCGCGCAGCCGCGGCCACTCGCCATCGATGATCGAGAACCAGGCCGTGTCGCGGTTGGCGCCCTTGGTCACCATGTGCTGGCGGAAGATGCCTTCGAACTGGAAGCCGAAGCGCAGCGCCGCTGCGCGCGAGGGCTGATTGTCCGCGTTGCACTTCCATTCGAGGCGGCGGTAACCCAGCGTGTCGAACACGTGGCGGGCGAACAGGTAGAGCGCCTCGGTCGCCACGCGGGTGCGCGAGATCGCCGGTCCCCAGAAGATGTTGCCGATCTCGATCACCCCGTGCTCGGACGTGATGCGCATGAAGGTCTGTCGCCCCTCGGCACGACCGCTTGCGCGATCGACGACCGCGAAGAACAGCGGATCGTCCGACAGCTGCGATCGCTCGATCCAGTCGCGCATGTCGGCACGGTCGCGCGGAGGCTCGTCGAACAGCCAGCGGAAACGCTCGGCCGCTCCGGTGCCGCTGCTCGCCGCGAACAGCGCGTCTCCATGAGCGACATCGGACAACGGCTCGAGACGGGCGTACCGCCCCTCCAGTACCACGCGCCGGGGGCGCGGACGCGGCGTGTAGCGAGCCAGGTCCGCGCACATCGGACCGGTCAGCCGGCCGTCGCCGCGGCAGCCCCGGCTGCAGCAGTCGCCGGCGCGGCAGCAGCTGTCGCGAGGATCGCACCGACGAGATTCTCGATCAGTGCACGCGGGATATTGCGCGTGATGAACACCAGCCGGGTACGGTGGTCATCGCTGGGCCACGCCTGCAGCGTCACCGGCGGGTGGAACAGGTGCTGCACGCCCTGCACCACCACCGGACCGCGCTCGCCCTCGATGTCGACCAGCCCCTTGACCCGCAGCAGATCCGGCCCGCGCAGCGAGGTGAGCACCTCCATCGCCAGGGAGAACGTCTTCCACGAGAACGGCCGGTCGTAGTACAGACAGAACGAGTCGACACCGCTGGAGTGGTGCGCCGCCGGTCGCGGCGCGAGCGAACGCGCGGCTGCCGGCAGCAGCGGCCTCGCCTGTGCCGCGCCCGCACCCTCTACCGGCAGGAAGGCACTCGCGCCGAGCCAGCGCTCGATCGCCTCTTCGCTCGCCTTCGCATTGCGCACGCCCACGTCGATCAGGAACGCGGGATCGAGATCGCCCATTACGCTGCGCACGATCGGCGCGTGCGGGTTGAGCTCGCGCAGCCGCGCCTCGAGCGCGTCGATGTCGGCGGGCGCGGCAAGATCGGTCTTGGTCAGCACCAGCCGGTCGGCAACGGCCGCCTGCTTGACTGGCTCCTCCAGCGTGTCGAGCTGCCGGGCGCCGTTGACCGCATCGACCAGCGTGATCACCGCATCGAGCGTGTAGGTGTTGCACACCGAGGTGTCGGTGATCATCGTGTGGATCACCGGCGCAGGATCGGCGAGGCCGGTGGTCTCGATCACCACCCGGTTGAAGTCGATGGTCTCGCCGTTGCGCCGCTTCATCCACAGGTCGACCAGCGTCTCCTGCAGATCGCCGCGCACCCGACAGCACAGACACCCGTTGTCGAGCACCATCATCTGCTCGCTTGAGGTCTGCACCAGGTCGTGATCGATCGACTGCTCGCCGAACTCGTTGATGATGACCGCCACCCGGTTCATTCCCGGATGGCGCAGCAGCTTGCCGAGCAGCGTCGTCTTGCCGCTGCCCAGGAAGCCGGTGATCACCGAGACCGGTATCTTTGCCGCTGCGTTCATCGTGCGATTCTGCCATGCGTACGTCGCGGGCGGGCGCTCACCGCCGCCACCCGCGCGCGGCACGCGGTCTCCGGCACCGTCCGTCCGACCCCGGCACCCGCTGCTGCCGCCCGCCTCGGGCAGTCGGTGTGCTCCACCACCTGCGCGAGGCGGGTGCCGTGCGTTGCCGCCCGGCTCAGAACGTCGGCTCGATCACGTAGATGCCGCCGGCGAGCCGGTCGACGGTGTAGATGAGGCCCTTCTCGTCGACCCAGATGTCGTTCATCTGGGCCGCACCTGCCGGCGAGAGCGCCGGGGCGGCCGGCACGTAGTAGCCGATCTCCTGCGGCTGATACGGATTCTTCGTGTCGTACACGCGCACCCCGCCGTTGAACATCGCGCAGTAGATGATCTCGTCGGAGCACGACGACGTCTCCACCGGCACGTTGTCGTGCAGGTTGTGCGCGCCGAAGCGCCCGCCGCGCTTGCTGAACGTCTCCACCGGGGGCATCGGCAGCGTGCTGATCGAGGTCGGGTAGCGCTCGTCCTTGGCATCGAGCATCCACACCAGCATCGGCCAGTCCTTCGCGGCATCGACGGTGCTCTCGTCGCTCATCACCATCAGATCGCGCGAGAACAACGGCATCAGCGAGTGGTGGAACGCCGGCCGGTGCGTCCAGCGCGAGATCATCTTCGGCCGCGTGCGGTCGCTGATGTCGAGCACCACCGCGCCGTAGTCGATGTAGCCCAGATAGGCACGGTCCGGACGCTGCGGCCACACGCAGGTGTTGTGCACGCGCATGCCCACCCGACCCAGTTCCTTGCCGCCGGGATCGGTACGCCACGTCTCCTTGTCGCCCTTGAGCGTACCCGGCGCCCACCAGCGACCGACCTCGACCGGCTTGGACAGGTTGCGCACGTCGATGATCCGGTAGAACTGGTCGTCGCGCTCGTCGAACGGCTCGACGTCCGGCGCGCCCGAGGAGATGTGCACGGTCTCGCCGTCGACGAACCAGACCATGTGAACGCCGCGGGAGTGCGGTCCGGAGCAATCGAAGAAGCTGATCGATTTCGGCTGCTCGGGATTGGCGATGTCGAACAGCTCGAAACCGGCAGGCTTGCCGCCGAAGTCGCGCGTCTGATAGGCCACGCACATGACATCGCCCACCACGTCGAGGGAGTTCGAGCGCACCCGCGCGTGCGGCAGCGCGGTCTGCACGATCACCTTCGGTGCGCGCGGGTCGGTGACGTCGATGCCGGTGAAGTTGGTCGGCGCCGATTCGTGCGCAACCCAGAGAATGCGACGGCCATCGCGCGCCTTCTGGACGCTGATTCCTTCGCCGACGTTGCCGTTGCCGTTGAGCTCGTGATGGCCCAGCAGCTTCATGTTGAACGCCAGTTCCCGGCTGGGCGAAGCGCCTGCCCCCAGATTGCCACCGATCGACATCTGATTCCCCCTTGAACACCGTTATCGGAGGGGAGAGTCTAGACGATCGACCGCCATGCGGCGGGCAGCGCGGTGGGATGCCCCGTCGGCATCGCACCAGGCCGAATACGCTCCCCCGGAAACAACTCGGGGGAGCCCTGGGGCTCCCCCGTAAACCTCTCGAGACCGCTCGCGACACCCGTACCGCAGATTCTTCTTGTTCGCTCCCGATGCCCTCTTGTGAAGGGGTCAGGCAGTACTTCCGGCGCGCTGCGCACATCTGCTCCGACGCAACTGGCGTGCGCCTCTTCCTCTGACAACCTCCTCCTACAAGGCTTGCCTCAGCATCGCATCCGCTCTTCGCCGTGGTAGGCGCGGCAGACTCATCGTGGCACCGCTTGTGGCAGCGCTCTCACCGCGATGTGAAAGTGACCGCATGCTACACGCGGACGATCCGGAAAACAATCCGTTTCCACGCGCAGCCGATGCAATGCGGCGGACAGCCGATCGTGGCCTTGCCCGATCGCTTCAGGCCGCCAGCGATACCGGGCACGAACTTGCCCAGCGCAGCGAAACGGTGCGACCGCAACGTGCCCGGGTCGCCCCGTGCAGCGGTCAGGGTATCCGGCGATCGATACGTCATGGTGCGATGCAACATGATCCATTGATTCAAGTGGACTAATGCTGTCATCCGTCTGTAACCCGCGCTGACGCGGCCGCGGGTAGGGTGCGTGGTCTTCCACTCCGAATCGCGAGGAGGCTGTCATGGATCGCATCGCCCACTGGACACTGCGTCGCCGCGCGCTGGCGCTGGCACTGGCGCTCACTACCGGTCTGTCGCTCGCCACGCCTCACGCGTCCGCGCAGCCCGCCGTGCCTGCCGCACGCCTGCCCGGTACGCCGTTTCTGGCCGACAGCGTCGTCGGACTGAAGGTTGGCGGCTGGAGCCTGAGCACGCCCAGTCAGGGGATCATCGACAGCGCGGATCGCAGTTCCGGGGGGCGGAACCTCCTCACCGACACCGCCTCGGTGGTGATGCTGCAGGAGTACCGGATGACGTCGGCGACCACCGGGACCCGCCGCCTCGATCCGATCGTCATGCCCTTCGTTGCCAGTGCCAGCGGCAACCGGGCGCTCACGATGGCGAGCAACAGCGGTTCCGAAGGCGCACTGCGCCGCTCGGCCGACGGGCAGTACCTGACCCTGGCCGGATACAACCAGTCGCAACCCACGGCCCTGATCACGGCATCGGCGCCGACCAGCGCGACCGACCCCGCCACGGGCCAGGGCGCGAAGTTCGCGCCCTCGGTGGTCAATCGCACGCTCGGACGCGTCGATGCGCTGGGCAACGTCAACACCGCCACCGCGCTCACCGACGCCTACAGCGGCGACAACCTCCGCTCGGCGGTCAGCTCGAACGGCAACCAGTTCTGGACCTCGGGCAACATCAGCGGCTCCTCCCAGAATGCCACCGGCGGTGTGCGCTACGCGACGCTGGGTGCCGCGACGTCCGTGCAGGTCGAGGGCTCTGCCTCGCCCGGCCTCACCACGTCGAACATCAACAAGATGGACATCTACAACGGCCAGCTGTACGCGTCGGTGCGCCAGGCAGCGAACAACGGCATCTGGCAGATCGGGACCGGGACGCCGACCACGGCCGTCAACGGCACCCGGATTCTCGACTACAACGCGCTGGTCAGCACGGCAACGGGGCGCAGCGTGGCCTCCGGAACTTCGATGAATCCGAACACGATGTTCCAGGGCCCGTACGACTTCTTCTTTGCGAGCGACAGCACGCTGTACATCGCCGACTCGATTCTCGGCATCAGCAAGTTCACCCGCAACGCCCAGTCGATCTGGCAGTACGGCTACACCTTCGCCCGCACCGGTGGCGTGCAGAACGACGGCACCAACGGGCAGCCGAAACAGGCGGGTGGGGCGACCGGGCTCGCCGGGCGCGTACTGACCGGCGGGCAGGTCGCGCTCTACGCCACCGGCGGCTTCAGCGGCCAGCCGGTGAACGGCGTGCTCGACAGCTTCGGCGGCAACTTCCTGTACGCGCTGATCGACGCGGGCGCGGACTCCGACATCACGATCCTCGACGTCGCCGCTGCCAATGAGCACTTCAAGGGCGTCGCACTCGCACCGCTCGACGCCACCGTGATCCCGCTGCCCCCGGCGATGGCGCTGATGCTCGGTGGCCTCGCGCTGCTGGGCGCCATCGGCAGACGGCGCCGCCATCACGCCTGAAAAAGGGGCCAGGCCCCTTTTCCGCTTTTCCGGGCCCCTTTTCCGCGCCGCGGCCTGTCACCCCCGCGCCGCCGAGCCTGCACTCGAAAAAGGGGCCAGGCCCCTTTTTCGAGGCTCCTTTTCCGCTGCTCGCCGTGCCTGCCCCGGCTCGGTTGGCTGCACGGCCACTCCCGTCCGGCGCTGGCGGCACCGTGACAGAGGCGGCCGGCGCTGCCGCGGTCAGAAGTGCGGCTTGTCCTTCGCCGACTGGAAGCGCTGCAGGCCCGCCATGATCTCGGTGCGCGCCGCTTCCGAACCCTGCCATCCCTGAACCTTGACCCACTTGCCGGGTTCGAGGTCCTTGTAGTGCTCGAAGAAGTGCGCAATCTGCGCCAGCATCAGCGGCGGCAGGTCGGCGGGCTCGCGCACCGCACTGTACTGGCTCGTCACCTTGTCGATGGGCACGGCGAGCAGCTTGGTGTCCTCGCCGGCCTCGTCGGTCATCTTGAGCATGCCCACCGGACGGCAGCGCACGACGACGCCGCTGATCAGGGGATAGGGGCTGGGCACGAGCACGTCGACCGGATCGCCGTCGCCGCACAGCGTGTGCGGGATGTAGCCGTAGTTGCACGGGTAGCGCATCGAGGTCGACATGAAGCGGTCCACGAACATCGCGCCGGTGTCCTTGTCGACCTCGTACTTGACCGGGTCGGCGTTCATCGGGATCTCGATGATCACGTTGAACTCGTTGGGCAGATCGCGGCCCGAGGTGACACGGTCGAGGTTCATCGCGTCACTTCTTCGCGGCCAGCGTCTCGCCCGCTACCCCCCACTGGGTACGGGGCACTTCCTGGATCGTCACCCACACCGAGTCGGCGGGAACGCCGACCGTTTCGGTGAACGCCTGCGTGACCTTGGCGATCAGCGCAGCCTTCTGTTCATCGGTGCGACCGGGGGCCATGTAGAGCTGGGCGAGCGGCATCGGGGACTCCGTGCTGGGTTGTCGGCGGACGTTCTCGGTGAGGCAGACGGGTGCTCCTGACCCGCGATCGAACGCAGGCGCAGCACACCCGCGCCGATTGTCGCCGCTACTCGGGCTTCGCGCCAGAGTCCTTGACGATGCGCGCCCAGGTCTGCGTCTCGCGCCGCAGCTGCGCAGCAAACACCTCCGGCGTGCTCGCGATCACTTCGGCGCCCTCCGACTCCAGACGCTCGCGTACGTCGGGCATCAGCACGATCTCGCGCAGTGCCCGCCCGAGCTTGTCGACGATCTCCCGCGGCGTTCCCGCCCGCACGACGATACCCTGCAACGCAGTCAGGTCGTAGCCGGGCAGCGTCTCTGCCATCGTGGGGACATCGGGCAGCATCGCATTGCGCCGGGCACTGGTCACCGCCAGCGCCCGCAGCTTGCCCGCCTTCATCTGCGGCGCCGCCGACAGCGCGGTGGTGAACAGCATCGTCACCCGGCCGCCGAGCAAATCGGTGACCGCCGGCGGAATACCCTTGTACGGCACGTGGATCAGCTCGATCTTGGCCATCGAACGCATCAGCTCGGCCGACAGGTGGGGGGCGGAGCCCGCTCCAGGCGAGGCGTAGCTCAGCTCGCCGGGCCGCGCGCGCGCGGCGACCAGCAGGTCCTTGATGTTCTGGAACGGCGAGGTGGTGTTGACCACCACGATGTTCGGCTGCGCGGTCAGCTGGATCAGCGGAACGAAGTCGCGCACCGGATCGTAGGGCAGCTTGCCGTACAGGCTCGGATTGATCGCGAACGTCGTGGTGATCATCAGCAGCGTGTGCCCGTCGGGCGCTGCCCGGGATGCGATCTCGGTGCCGACGATCGTCGCCGCTCCCGGCCGGCTGTCCACCACTACCGGCTGGTTCCAGCGCTCGGTGAGCTTCTGCCCGATCTGCCGCGCCGTGAGTTCCAGCCCCCCACCCCCGGAGAACGGATTGATGATGCGGATCGGCCGACTCGGAAAACCCGGCGCAGGATCGGCCGCGATCTTCACCTGCGCAGATACCGCAGCCGAGCCGGTACCCAGCAGAACTGCCAGCAGCATCGCCCCACAGAAAAAGGGGCCAGGCCCCTTTTTCGCCTTTTTCGCGCTGAGCACCCCCGAAAAGGGGCCAGGCCCCTTTTTTGCCTTTTTCGCGCTGAGCACCCCCGAAAAGGGGCCTGGCCCCTTTTCGGGGGGAGCGCTCACGTGAAGGTCACCAGGCAAGCGCATAGCCTTCCCGGCGCGGGTCGGCGCCGGCGTGCAGCTGACCGCTGTCGTGGCGCATCACCGCGCACACCGCGGCGGTGACGGCCGACCACTTCGGCCAGATCTCTAGGTCGTGGCCACGGCTCTTCATCGCGTCGATCACTGCCACCGGGAGATCGGTCTCGATGCCGAGCCGCCCGGGTCGGTACTCGTGCGGCGCGAACGAATTGGGAAAGTTGTAGCTGGCAAAGCGCGGCGCCTCGACCGCCTGCTGCACCGTCATGCCGAACTCGGCGACGTTGAGGAACACCTGCAGCATACCCTGCGACTGCACATCCCCGCCAGGCGTGCCGAACGCCATGAACAGCTCGCCGTCGCGGAACGCGAGCGACGGGTTCGGCGTGAGGCGCGGCCGCTTGCCCGGTTTCACTTCGGCGGCGTGTCCGGGTTCGAGCCGTGACTGGCAGCCGCGGCCGGAGATCGCCAGCCCGGTACCGGGAATGATCGGCGTGTCGTACTGCGGATCGGAGAGCGTGGCCGAGTAGGCGTTGCCGAAGCGATCGACGACGCAACCGTAGATCGTGTCCATCGAGCGCTCGACCGGTTTCGTCGTCGGCCGTCCGCCCGCCTCGACTGCGGCACGCGCCCGGGGACCGCTGCCGGCTGCAGCGGACGCGCTCCCCGCATCCTGCGCGAGCCGGCGGGCGAACTCGTGCGCCGGGCCAGGGTCGGGCATCTTCGGCCACGCACGCGCCGGGTCGATGCGGGCGCGCTGATGAGCGGCGTAGGCAGCCGAGATCATCGCCGCCGAGGGCACGTCGACGTGCTTCGGGTCGCTCACGTAGGCCTCGCGATCGGCGAACGCGAGATTGAGTGCGCAGGCGACGGTGTGCACGTAGTCCGGGGAATTGTGGCCCAGGGCCCGCAGGTCGTAGCCCTCGAGGATCTTCAGCGTCTCCAGCAGCACGATGCCCTGGCACCACGCGTCGCAGCTGTGCACCTCGTAGCCGCGGTAGCTCACGCGCAGGCTGTCTTCCACCGGAACCTCCCACGCTGCGAGGTCGGCGCGGCGCATGAAGCCGCCGTGCTCGACGTGGTAGCGCTCGATCGCCTCGGCGATCGGGCCGTCGTAGAAGAAGTCGCGTGCCGCCCGAAGCTTGCGGTCGCGATCGCCGCGCGCGGCACGCTCGGCCTCGATCATGCCGGCGATCGAGCGCGCGAGATCGGTCTGCCGTAGCACCTCGTTGTGCCGCAGCGCCCGGCCACCCGGATTGAACACCCGCGCGTTGTCCGGCCAGCGCTGGTTCTGCTCGAACACGTACTCGAGGTTGCTCGCGAGCAGCGGATACACGGCGAAGCCGTCGCGGGCGAGTTCCATCGCCGGCGTGGCCGCTTCCTCGAACGAGATGGTGCCGAAGCGGCGCAGCGCCTCGATGTGCGTGCCGGGAGCAGCGGGTATCACCGTGCGCAGCACACCCTCGGGCACGAACGCACCGTTGCCCGCAGCGACGATCTTCGCCACGTCCGTGAGCGCCGGCCAGCAGCCCAGCCCGGCCAGGCTCACCACGCGATCCTGCTCCTTGAGGTAGATCAGCGTCGGCGCCACCCCGGCGAACGACACCATGTCCGGCTGCAGGATCGCCAGCGCCATCGCCGCAGTGACGCCGGCATCGACCGCATTGCCGCCGCGATCGAGCACCCGCATCGCCGCGAGCGTCGCGAGATAGTGGCCAGTGGCCACCGCGTGGTGATTGCCGATCACCGTCGGCCGGGCGCTGATCGCGCCCACCGCGAGCTTGCGTTCGGGCTTGCGTGCCATGTTCGCGCCTCGTCGTTCGTTGCAGCGGCCGCGCCGCCCACGCTCGCCCGGGGGGCGGCGCGGAAGGCGCGGACAGCGCCGTGTGCCGCGTCAGTCGAGCGTACGCAGGATCTCGCCGATCTTGCCGAACATCTCCTCGACCTGCGGCTTGTTGATGATGAGCGGGGGCGACAGGGCGATCGTGTCGCCGGTGACCCGCGTGAGCAACCCGGCCTCGAAGGCGCGCACCATGAAGTCGTAGGCGCGCGTGGTCGGCTTGCCCGGGCGCGGAGCGAGCTCGATCGCCGCCACCATGCCGATGTTGCGCACGTCGATCACGTTGGGCAGTTCGCGCATCGAGTGCGCGCCGTCGGCCATGTGCTGGTGCATCGCGCGCGAGCTCTCGAACAGCCCGGTGTTCTCGTACAGGTCGAGCGTCGCGATACAGGCAGCAGCAGCGACCGGGTGCCCGGAGTAGGTGTAGCCGTGATAGATGTCGAGCAGATACTCCGGACCGTGCTGGAACGCCTCGTGGATCTCGTCGCGCACCAGCACCGCGCCCATCGGGATCGTCGCGTTGGTGATGCCCTTCGCACAGGTGATGAGATCCGGCGTCACGTTGAAGTACTGCGCGGCGAACGGCGTACCCAGGCGACCGAAGCCGGAGATCACCTCGTCGAAGATGAGCAGGATGCCGTGCTTGTCGCAGATCGCGCGCAGCTTCTCGAGATACCCCACCGGCGGCGGCAGCACGCCGGTGGAGCCCGCCACCGGCTCGACGATCACCGCGGCGATGTTCGAGGCATCGTGCAGGGCCACCAGCCGCTCGAGTTCGTCGGCGAGGTGCGCGCCCCACTTCGGCTGGCCACGCGAGAACGCGTTGTGCTCGAGGTTGAACGTGTGGGGCAGATGATCGATCGCCGGCAGCAACTGGCCGCCGAAGGCCTTGCGGTTGGCGACCATGCCGCCGACGGAGATGCCGCCGAAGCCCACGCCGTGGTAACCGCGCTCGCGCCCGATGAACTTGGTGCGCGTGCCCTCGCCGCGGGCACGGTGATAGGCGAGCGCGATCTTCAGCGCCGAATCGACCGCCTCGGAGCCCGAGTTGGCGAAGAACACGTGGCTCATGCCCCTGGGCGCGATCTTCGCGACCTTCTCCGCCGCGATGAACGGCCCGGGATGCCCGTACTGGAACGTCGGCGCGAAGTCGAGCACGTCGAGCTGGCGCTTGATGCCGTCGATGATCTCCTGCCGGCCGTGCCCGGCATTCACGCACCACAGCCCGGCGGTACCGTCGAGGATCTGCCGCCCGTCGTCGGACATGTAGTGCATGTCCTTGGCCGAGACGAGCATCCGCGGCTTCGCCTTGAACTGGCGATTGGCGGTGAACGGCATCCAGAAGTGTTCGAGGTTCAGGCGCGGGTCATTCATCACAGGCTCCCGGAAGGGCTGAGGGGGCGCGCGGCGGCAGCGGCAGTCGCGCGATGAGGCTCGCCAGGGCACTCGACACGGCTCGCAGTCGAGCTCGCGGGCGGCGGGCGAGGTGCGTGGGGCAAGCCTCCGAGGTTACTCCAGCTTGATGCCGGTCTCCTTGATCAATCGGGCCAACCGCTTGACGTCGTCGGCCATGATCTGGCCGAGGCGTTCAGGCGTGCTGGTCTCGATGTCGACGCCCTGACTGGACAGGCGCTCGCGCACCTCGGCCTGCTCGAGGCTGCGGTTGAGCTCGGTGTTGAGCCGCGCGACGATCGGACGCGGCGTGCCGGCCGGGGCGACCAGACCGAACCACGACTGGTAGCTGAAGCCCGGCACCGCGTCGGACAACGAGGGAATGTCCGGCGCGGCACCACTGCGCTTCGGACCCGACACGCCGATCGCGCGGATCTTGCCCGCCTTGATGAACGGCAGCCCGGCGAGCAGCGGCATCACCGCCGCCGGTACCTCGCCCGACATCAGCGCGGGGATCGTGGCACCGGCGCCCTTGAACGGGACGTGCGCCATCCTGATCTTGCCCATCACCTGGAACAGCTCGGCCGCGAGGTGATTGGGACCGCCGAAGCCCGAGGAGCCGTAGTCGATCGCCCCGGGTTTCGCCCGCGCCACCGCGACGAATTCCTGCGGCGTGGCCGCCGGAAACGAGGGGTGTACGGCGAGCAGCGTCATCGACGCGCCGATCAGCCCGATCGGCGCAAAGGCCTTGACCGGATCCCATGAATACTTCCCGATCGCCGCGGCGATCGACACGACCGGCTGCGCCAGATAGATCGTGTGCCCGTCGGGACTGGCCTTGGCCGCGATCTCCATGCTGAGCATGCCGCCGGCCCCGGGACGACCGTCGATCACCACGCGCTGGCTCAACCGCTCGCCGATGCGCTCGCCGAGCACGCGCGCGATCACGTCCGACACGCCGCCGGGCAGAAAGCCAGTGATCAGCCGCAGCGGCCGGTCGGGAAACTTCTCCGCCTGCGCGCGCGCAACCGCCGGCGCGCACACCACGGCGAGCGCGAGCAGCACGGCGAGTACCGGACGCGCCGGCACGCCGGGCCACGATGCCGATACCGATGCCGATGTGCGGTCGGCACGCCGGGACAGCCTCATCGCGCGCTCCCGAACGGCGCCCGCCGGTCGTACTCGGCTGCCGCCTCTTCCATGGTGACGAAACGCGCGCCGCCGGCTGCCAGCGCGGTCAGCAGCCGCTCCAGCGCGAGCATCCGGTGGCCGCGGCCGATGACGAACGGATGGAACGTGTAGGTGAGCACGCCCCAGTCGCGCACCGCGCGCTGCATGTAGGTGAAGTCCGCGATCCAGTTCTCGACGACCAGGTTCGCGTTGGAGTTTCCGGGCAGCAGCGTCTGCGGAGTGCGGATGAACTCGAACACCGGATAGTCGTCGAGCGACCACGCGATCGGCAGCTCGATCAGCCGCGTCGGGGGCCCGAACACGGCGGGCTGCTCCAGCTCGATCACGTCGCCCTGGCGCACGCGGTACGGCGAGTAGTCGTCGCCCATCATCGAACTGTCGTACTGGAAGCCGTGCGCGAGCAGCAGCTCGACCGAGTGCGGCGACAGGTCCCACGACGGCGATCGGTAACCGCGCGCGTATCGGCCGGTCAGCCGGCGGATCGCCTCGTTGGCACGCACCAGCCCCGCCTCCTCCTGCTCGCGCGTGAGCGATGCCGGCGGCACGTGCGTCCAGCCGTGGTGCGCGATCTCGTGCCCGGCCTCGAACACCGCACGACAGTGCTCGGGATAGGTCTCCAGCGTGTGCCCCGGGATGCACCACGTGCTGCGCACGCCGCGCTGCCGGAGCAGCTCGAGGATGCGCGGAGCGGCGACCGGACCGAACTCGCCGCGCGAGATCGGCGAGGGCGAGGTCATGCCGCGCGCGATGAATCCCGACATCGCGTCGAAGTCGAAGGTGATGCACACCAGCAGGTCAGACATCGACGCGCGCCTCTACCCGCCCGGCACGCACCGCCGCCACCAGCGCCGCGTGATCGCGCTCGTTCTGATCGGCGTACGCCGCCGCGAAGCGCGCCATGCCGCGCTCGAACGCGTCGCCCGTGCCCATGTAGCCGCTCATCATCACTGCATCCCCCGAGCGCTTGTGCGCGCGCGCCAGCGCCCACCCGCAGGCCCCGGCGTAGGCCTTCATCTCCGCCGGTTTCATGATCTCCACCATCGGCTTGATCTTGGCATCGCGCAACTGGCGCACGTAGAAGTGGCGGCCCGACTGCCGGCTGGTCATCCAGCCGAGGAAGATGTCGCTGGAGGCCTGCAGCAGACGCTGGCCGAACACGACCCGCTCGCCGTGATGGCGCATCGGTGCCGCGCCGCAGTAGGCTTCGAGCACCGACTGGCGCGCTTCCTTGAACTGCAGGAACAGCGGGTCGCCGTTGCCCGACACCAGCAGCGCGATGCCGCAGTAGGTGCCCACGCTGCCCACGCCGACCACCTTGATCGCGACGTCCGCGAGCCGGTAGCGCTGCGCGAGCATGCGCCGCTCCGGCGGCAGGCTCGCGATGTAGTCGACCATCATCGCCTCGGCATGCGCCTGGAATCCCGCCTGCCGCTGCAGATCCGGATCGTGGAAGATCAGCGGCGGCTCGTCCCGGATCCGCGGCTCGTCGCCCGCCTGTACCGCGAGCTTGGTGAATTCCTTGAGGTGAGCCGAAGCCGACTGCGCCTTGCGGATGCGCTTCATCGTGAGCGAGCGTATCTCGTCGTCCGGGCTCGCCTGCACCATCTTCCTGAGGTCGATGTACTCGTAGTAGGCATCGAGCACCGGCATCTCGGCGTAGCGCGCCATCTCCACGCGGTAGCGACGCGCGCAGGCGAGTGCAGTGGCCCGACAATCGCGCTCGCTGAAGCCGTTGGCGCGCCCGGCGATCACCATGCTCGCGACGAGCCGCCGCACGTCCCATTCCCACGGCGCGATCGACACCTCGTCGAAGTCGTTGATGTCGAACACGAGCCGACGCTCGGGCGTGGCGTAGCCGCCGAAATT
>CANGUQ010000001.1 GCA_947456915.1 Betaproteobacteria bacterium | reverse complement strand
TCGGCCCGGCGGAGCGCGGACAACTGCAGGACCTGTGCTACGGCACCCTGCGGTTTCTCGGCGAATTGCGTGTGGTCGCCGATGCGCTGCTTGCCCGAGCGTTGACCGATGCGTCGCTGCAGGCGCTGCTGTGGGTGGCGCTGTACCAGCTGCGGCATACGCGCGCCGCGCCGTACGCGGTGGTCGATGCGGCGGTCGATGCCTGCGCCGCGCTCGGGCAGCCACGCGCGCGCGGGCTGACCAACGCCGTGTTGCGCAACGCGCTGCGCCAGCAGGGCGAACTCGATCGGGTGGCCCGGCAGACCGACACCGGGCGTTTTTCTCACCCGCAGTGGTGGATCGAGCGGCTGCGCCGCGAGCAACCCGCCGCGTGGGCGCAGATTCTCGCCCAGGGCAATGGGCACCCGCCGCTCACGCTGCGGGTCAATCGGCGGCGCGGTGAAGTCGCCGATCTGCTTGCCGACTGCGCGCAGCGTGGCATCGCCGCGCGGGCGATGCCCGTGCTCGCGCCGGGCTCTCCCGCAGCCTCGGCCGTGCAGTCGATCGTGCCCCAGGCGCTGGCCCATTGCGTGCGCATCGAGCAGGCGCTGCCGGTCGATCAGTTGCCCGGGTTCGCGGCCGGATCGTGCAGTGTGCAGGACGCCGGGGCGCAACTGGCGGCACCGCTGCTTGCCGCCCGGCCCGGCATGCGCGTGCTCGACGCGTGTGCCGCACCCGGTGGCAAGGCGGCGCATCTGCTCGAACTGGCCGACGTCGAACTGGTGGCGCTCGATTCCGATGCGCAGCGACTGCAGCGGGTGCAGTCCAATCTGGACCGGCTCGGCCTGAGCGTTGCGCGCCCGGGCGTGGCGGCACCGCGGCTGCATGCGGTCGACGCGGCGCACGTGCCAGCCTGGTGGGACGGGCGGGCGTTCGACCGCATCCTGATCGACGCGCCGTGCTCCGGTTCGGGCGTCGTGCGCCGCCATCCGGACATCAAGTGGCTGCGCCGCGAAGCCGACCTGCAGCGCTTTGCGCAACAGCAGCGCCGGCTCGTTGCCGCGCTCTGGCCGCTGCTGGCCGCCGGCGGTCGGCTGCTCTACTGCACCTGTTCGGTGTTCGCGCCGGAGAATGCCGAAGTCGCGGCGTGGATCGACGCAGACTGTCCGGGCGCGCGTCGGGTATCCTGCACGCAGCACGCCGAGGAGGCCGCGCCCTCGGGCGCGCAGGCGCTCGAGCTGCTGCCGGACGCCGACCACGATGGCTTCTACTACGCCCTGTTCACCAAGGAATGATCTGCGCGCTGCGGCGCCCCTGATCGGGCGGTGGCGGGCGATCGTGCGTCGCTGGTGCGCGGTGGGCTGTGCGCTGCTGCTCGTGCTGGCCACTGCGCAGGCGAGCGCCGATGCGATCGTCGCGCGCGCGGCGTGGCTCGAGCCGCTGGAGGACGCCTGGGCGGTGTCGGCGGATTTCGAGATCACGCTGAGCACGCCGATCGAGGATGCGCTGTCCAAGGGCATCACGCTGTTCTTCGTTCTGGAAACCGAGGTCAATCGCTCGCGCTGGTACTGGTTCGACCAGCGGGTGGCGGGCAGCAGTCAGACCTACCGGCTGTCCTACAACATCCTGACCCGCCAGTATCGCCTCAGCGCCGGGACGCTGTTCCAGAACTTCGCCACGCTGGACGAGGCGCTCGCAGTGCTCGGGCGCGTGCGTCGTCGACCGGTACTGCCGCTGGCTGGGCTGAGCCGTGGCAACAGCTACAGCGCGGCGGTACGCATGCGACTCGATCTCACGCAGCTGCCGCGGCCGTTCCAGGCGAGTCCGTTCGCCTCGCGCGAGTGGAACCTCGTCGCCGACTGGTACCGCTTCACCGTTTCGCCGTGAACCGCACGCACGCTCGCGGGAGACCGGCTTGACGGCGGGCAGCACTCCACACGAGAGCGGTGTGCGTGCCGGCTGGATCGCCTCGCGGCGGTTCCGCTACGCGGCGCTGCTGCTGGTGGGCTTCGCCGCGGTGCTGCTGTTCCTGCTGTCGACGGCCACCGCGAGCAGCCAGCTGTTTGCCGAACACTACCGGCTCCTGCTCGCCGCCAACGGCGCGCTGGTGCTGCTGATGGTGTCGGTGATCGGCTGGCAGCTGTGGGGGCTGCGGCGCAAGCTCAAGGCGCGCGTGTTCGGTTCGAAGCTCGCGTTCAAGCTGGCGATCTTCTTTTCCCTGGTCGCGGTACTGCCTGGCGCGCTCGTCTACGCGGTGAGCGTGCAGTTCGTCGCGCGCAGCATCGAGTCCTGGTTCGACGTGAAGATCGAGAATGCGCTGGAGAGCGGGCTCGCTCTGGGGCGCTCCACGCTCGACGGCGCACTGCGCGATCTCACCGAGCGGGCAGAGGCGATCGCTGCCGATCTCGCGCAGCGCCCGCCGGTGCAGCAGCCCGGCGCGCTCAATGCGCTGCGCGACCGCTACCGCGTGGAAGAGGCGGCACTGTTCAGCGCGCGCGGGGCGACACTGGCCGTTGCCGGCAGCGGCATCGCGGTGATGTCGGAGTTGCCGCTCGGACCCGCGCTGCGCCAGGTGCGCGCCCAGCAGCCGGTGTCCTCGGTGGAGTCGCTGCCGGAGAAAGGGCTCTACCTGCGGGTGGTGGTGCCGGTGAACACGCTGTCGCTCGCGGAAGACATCCGGGTGCTGCAGGTGCTGCAGCCGGTGCCGACGCAGCTCGGCGCGGCGGCCGAGTCGGTTCAGCTGGGCTACCGGGACTATCAGGAACTGCTTCTGTCGCGCGCCGGGCTGAAGCAGCTCTACGGGCTCACCCTGAGTCTCACGCTGCTGCTCGGGCTGCTCGGGGCGTTCGCGCTGGCGATCTTCCTGTCCGAGCAGCTTGCCTCCCCGCTGTCGATCCTCGCCGAGGGCACCGAAGCGGTGGCGCGCGGGGACTTCAGCCAGCGCGCCACCGTGCGCAGCGGTGACGAGCTCGGCGTGCTCACCGGCTCGTTCAATGCCATGACGCGCCAGCTCGACGAGGCGCGCGCGGCCAACCTGCGCAATCAGGCGCAGCTCGAAGGCGCGAAGGCGTATCTGGAGGGGGTACTCGGCAATCTCTCCTCCGGCGTGATTTCGTTCGACGCCAGGATGCGGCTGCGCGCAGCCAATCGCAGCGCAAGCGACATTCTCGGCGTCGATCTGGGCGCGCTGCTCGGACGCACGCTCGATGCCGACGGGGCGGCAGCCTCGGCGCTCGCCAGCTTCGCTGCCGAGCTGCGCGCCCGTTTCGGGCAATCGCTGCCCGGGGAGCGCAACTGGGAGGCGCAGGTCGAGTACGCCGGCCGCGGCGGCCGGCGCACGCTGCTGCTGCGCGGCTCTCCGCTCGCGCTCGACCGAGAAGGCGAGGGCCCGGCACACGAGGAGGCGCCGCAGCAGCAGGCGACTGCCGCGGCGGGTGCCGACGCCGGTTATGTGCTGGTGTTCGACGACGTCACCAACCTGATGCAGGCGCAGCGCGACGCGGCGTGGGGAGAGGTGGCGCGGCGGCTCGCGCACGAGATCAAGAACCCGCTCACCCCGATCCAGCTCTCTGCCGAGCGCCTGCACGTGAAGCTCGCGGCCAAGCTCGACACGCCTGATGCGCAGATGCTCGAGCGCTCGACCCAGATGATCGTCAACCAGGTCTCCGCGCTGAAGAACATGGTCGACGCCTTCTCCGAGTACGCACGCAGCAAGCCCGACACCGCGCACCGCGAGATCGATCTGAACGCACTGGTGCGCGAGGTTCTCGGGCTGTACGAGACAGGCGCGCGTGCGGTGTCGATCGAAGCCGACTTCGCGCCCGAACTGCCGCGGGTGGTAGGCAGCCCGACACAGTTGCGGCAGGTTCTGCACAACCTGATGCAAAATGCGCTCGACGCTCTGGTGGATGCGTCCGCGCCCCAGATCCGGGTGCGAACGGAACCGGCCGGAACTCGCCAGCGGCCGCTCGCGCGGCTCACGGTCACCGACAATGGATGCGGCTTTCCGCCGGACATGCTCGAGCGCGTGTTCGAACCCTATGTCACCAGCAAGCCGAAGGGAACGGGCCTCGGATTGGCCATCGTGAAGAAGATCATCGAGGAACATCACGGCTCGATCGAAGTGGGCAACGTGCAACCGCAGGGCGCGCGGGTGAGCTTCACCGTGCCGGTCGTGATCGCGCGCACGCAGCCCGACGCTGCGGGCGAGACGGCGTGAGCGCGAAGATGCGACACGCCCGCCCGCCAACGACAAGCAGGAGACTGCCGCGCATGGGGGCGCCGCGATGAGCGACATCCTGGTCGTGGACGACGAGATCGGCATTCGCGAACTGCTCTCGGAGATCCTGCGCGACGAAGGTCACAGCGTGCGACTCGCGGAGAACGGCGACCAGGCGCGGCGCGAGCGCAGCCGTGCACGGCCCGATCTGGTACTGCTCGACATCTGGATGCCGGACACCGACGGCATCACTCTGCTCAAGGAGTGGGCACGCGGCGGTCAGCTCACGATGCCGGTGGTGATGATGTCCGGTCACGCGACCATCGACACCGCTGTCGAGTCGACCAAACTGGGCGCGTCGGACTTCCTGGAAAAGCCGATCGCGCTGCAGAAGCTGCTGTCCACGGTCGGTCGCGCGTTGCGTCGCGCGGAGACCGCGCCGATTCCCGAACTGTCGCTCGACAGCCTCGGACGCTCGGCGCTGATGGGCGAGCTCAAGCAGCGCCTTGCGCAGTTGCGCGCGATGCGTGGCGCGGTGCTGCTGGTGGCCGAGGCGGGCTGCCGCATCGACCTGTGCGCGCAGTACCTGCGCGCACCGAACACGCCGTGGGTGTGCGTCGAGGACAGCCGGGGCTTTGCCGCCTCGCCGCTCGAGCTCGCGGCGAGCGCGAACGACGGCGTGCTGTACGTGCCCGATCTTGCGCAGCTGTCGCGTGCTGAACAGAAGGGGCTCGCCCTCGCGCTGGCGCGCGCCGACCGGCACCGCGCGCGGGTGGTGATCGGCTCGCAGCCGCCGCTGTCGGAACTGGTCGCCGCCGGCCACGCCGAGCCGCGTCTGCTCGATGCGGCGCCGGTCACGCTGCAGGTGCCGCCGCTGCGCGAGCACCGCGAAGACGTACCCGAGCTCGCGAATCTGCTGCTCACCCGCGTGGTGGAGGCAAAGGAGAGCCCCGCGCGCAGCTTCGACACGGCGGCGCTCAACGCGCTGCGCAACTACGACTGGCCAGGCAATCTGCTGCAGCTCGAGCAGGTCGTGCGCTCGCTCGCCGTCACCGCGCTGGGCGCGGACATCAGCGCGCAGGACGTGGCGCGGCTGATTGCGCAGAACGATCCGGTTGCCAGCGCCGCCGCCGCGCCGCCACCGGCGCCCAACCCGGCGGCCGGGCTGAACTTCGATGCGCCGCTGCGCGAGGCACGCGATGCGTTCGAGAAGTCCTACCTCGAGCATCACATCGCGCTCGAGGGCGGCAACATGAGCCGGGTGGCGGAGAAGGTCGGGCTCGAGCGGACCCACCTCTATCGCAAGATCAAGCAGCTCGGCATCCGTACCCGGCGCAGCGAAGACTAGCGTCGTTGCGCGCGCTGCGCCTGCGGGGGCCGCCGGCGCGCGCAGCGGGCCGGGGAACAATGCGGGATAATCGGCGCGCGCGCATCGCGCGCTCGCCGGCGCCCGGCGTCCCGTCCACTCCTGCCGGCCGCGAGGCCGGCTGTCCGGCCTGATCCGCATGTCCGAACGCTCGCCCGCCCGCCTCGAACTCGCCAACGCCCTGCGCGTCCTCGCCATGGACGCCGTCCAGAAGGCCAATTCCGGTCACCCGGGCATGCCGATGGGCATGGCCGACATTGCCGAGGCACTCTGGCGCGGCCACCTCAAGCACGATCCGGCCGATCCGCACTGGCCAGACCGCGACCGGTTCGTGCTGTCCAACGGGCATGGGTCGATGCTGCTGTACGGGCTGCTGCATCTGACGGGCTACGACCTGCCGATGGCCGAGCTGGTCGCGTTCCGCCAGCTGCACTCGAAGACGCCCGGACACCCGGAGTACGGCATCACCGCCGGCGTGGAGACCACCACCGGACCGCTCGGACAGGGGCTCGCCAATGCTGTTGGCATGGCGCTCGCCGAGGCGCTGCTCGCCAGCGAGTTCAACCGTCCCGGGCACACGCTGGTCGACCACTACACATACGTCTTCCTCGGCGACGGGTGCCTGATGGAAGGGATCTCGCACGAGGCGTGCTCGCTCGCCGGCACGCTCGGCCTGGGCAAGCTGATCGCCTTCTACGACGACAACGGCATCTCGATCGACGGACGGGTCGAGGGCTGGTTCACCGACGACTCGGCAAAGCGCTTCGAGGCCTACGGCTGGCAGGTGATTCCGGCCGTCGACGGGCACGACCCGCAGGCGATCGACGCGGCGATCCGCAGCGCGCAGGCCGAGCGCGCCCGCCCGACGCTGATCTGCTGCCGCACCGTGATCGGCAAGGGCGCGCCGAACAAGCAGGGCAGTGCCGATACTCACGGCTCGGCCCTCGGCGTTGAGGAAGTGGCGGCGGCCCGCCAGGCGCTGGGCTGGAGCGCGCCTGCGTTCGAGATCCCGCAGCCGGTGCGTGCGGCGTGGGACCAGCGCGCACGCGGCGCGGCGGCGCATGCGGCGTGGCGCGAGCGCCAGGCCGCATATGCTGCTGCCCATCCCGAACTCGCCCGCGAGTTCGACCGACGCATGCGCGGCGAACTGCCGGAGCAGTTCGCACAGCACGCGCAGGCGGCGATCGTCGCCGCGCAGGGCAAGGCCGATGCGTTCGCCACCCGCAAGGCCTCGCAGAACACGCTCAACCTGCTCGCTCCCGCGCTGCCCGAACTGCTGGGCGGCTCAGCCGATCTGATGGGCAGCGTGTTCACCGACTGGAAGGGCGCGCGCGTGGTGGCCCCCGGTGGTCCGACACTGTCCGGCAACATCGTGAACTTCGGCGTACGCGAGTTCGCGATGGCAGCGATCACCAACGGGGTGGCGCTGCACGGCGGGTTCATTCCGCAGACCGGTACTTTCCTCACCTTCTCCGACTACTCGCGCAACGCGTTGCGCATGGCGGCGCTGATGCGCGTGCGCAACATCTTCGTGTTCACGCACGACTCGATCGGGCTGGGTGAGGACGGGCCGACGCACCAGCCGGTCGAGCATGTCTCGGCACTGCGGCTGATCCCCAATCTGGAGGTCTGGCGTCCGTGCGACGGGGCTGAGACCGCTGTCGCCTGGCAGGCTGCGCTCGGCCGTCGCGACGGACCGACGGCGTTCGCGCTGTCGCGCCAGGGGCTGCCGCCGCAGCCGCGCAGCGAGGCCCAGCTCGCGTCGATTGCGCGCGGCGGATACGTGCTCGTCGAGGCCGACGGCGGGGCGCCGGCGGTCGTGCTGATTGCCACCGGCTCCGAGGTACAGCTGGCGGTTGCCGCGCGCACCCTGCTTGCTGCCGAGGGGATCGTCGTGCGCGTGGTGTCGATGCCGTGCACCTCCGTGTTCGATCGTCAGGAAGAAGCGTATCGGACAGCGGTGCTGCCGCGCGGCGTACCGCGCGTCGCGGTCGAGGCGGGGGTCAGGGACTGCTGGTACAAGTATGTCGGTGCCGCCGACGATGGCCGCGGCGCGGTGCTCGGACTGGACCGCTTCGGCGAATCGGCACCGGCGGCCGTGGCGTTCCGGCATCTGGGGTTCACCGCCGAGGCCGTGGCGGCACTTGCCCGCGCCGTCCTGCGCGGCTGATCGCCACCCGCAGGCGCCGCTGCGGCAACAGCCGGCTACCGTCCATGCGGTAGACTTCCCGGGTCGTGGGGACGGGCGCGGGCCGGTGACGGGTCCACGCGACCACCCGGGGCGGGTCCGACCGTGCACGGCGCCCGGTCGTGCTGCGGGCCGATCACGTTGCCGCCCTGGCTGGTGGATGCGGGCGCCAGCGCGCTGCGCCGGCCCCGGCAGCAGCGCCGGCACGTGTCCGGCGCAGCGTCCCCGTCACGCAACGCAACGAAATTCCGGAGGAGTCCATGGCGATCCGTGTTGGCATCAACGGCTACGGCCGTATCGGCAGAAACATCCTGCGCGCCCTGTACGAGGCGCAGCGCACGAAGGACATCCAGATCGTCGGCATCAACGATCTGGGCGATGCGAAGACCAACGCGCATCTGACCCGCCACGACACCGCGCACGGCAGGTTCCCGGGCAAGGTCGAAGTCGATGGCGATTCGATGATCGTAAACGGCGACCGCATCAAGGTGTTCGCCGTGCGCAATCCGGCGGAGATCGCGTGGGGTTCGCTGGGTGTGGACGTCGTGCTCGAGTGCACCGGCCTGTTCACCACCAAGGAAAAGGCCGGCGCCCACCTCAAGGGCGGGGCCAGGAAGGTGATCATCTCGGCCCCGGGGGGGAAGGATGTCGATGCGACGGTCGTGTACGGCGTCAATCACGACGTGCTCAAGGCCTCCGACACCGTGATCTCCAACGCTTCGTGCACCACGAACTGCCTCGCGCCCATGGCCAAGGTGCTGCACGAGAAGATCGGCATCGTCAACGGACTGATGACCACGATCCACGCCTATACCAACGACCAGGTGCTCACCGACGTCTATCACGAGGACCTGCGCCGCGCGCGCTCTGCCACGCAGTCGATGATCCCGACCAAGACCGGCGCCGCGGCTGCCGTGGGTCTCGTGCTGCCGCAGCTCAACGGCAGGCTCGACGGCTACGCGATCCGTGTGCCCACGATCAACGTGTCGATCGTCGATCTGTCGTTCGTCGCTGCGCGAGCGACGACAGTCGAGGAAGTCAACGCCGCGATGAAGGAAGCCGCGGCGATGCCGGCGTGGAAGGGCGTGCTGGGCTACAACGACGCGCCGCTCGTGTCGGTGGACTTCAACCACGACTCGCACTCGAGCATGTTCGACTCGACGCTCACCAAGGTGAGCGGCTCGCTGGTCAAGGTGTCGTCGTGGTACGACAACGAGTGGGGCTTCTCCAACCGGATGCTCGACACCACGGTCGCGCTGATGGCGGCGAAGTGACGACGGCGGGACGGTGAAGCGATGAACATCCGGCGGATGACCGACCTCGATCTCTCCGGCAAGCGGGTGTTCATCCGCGCCGACCTGAACGTGCCCCAGGACGAACGCGGCGCGATCACCGACGACACGCGCATCCGCGCCTCGCTGCCGGGGATCGAGTTCGCGCTGAAGGCGGGCGCGCGGGTGATGGTGACTTCCCACCTGGGCCGCCCGAAGGAAGGCGAGTTCAGGCCCGAGGATTCGCTCGCGCCGATCGCCGAACGCCTGGCGGCGCTCCTCGGCAGGCCCGTGGCGGTCAGGCGCGACTGGATCGATGCCGGAGAGGTGGCGCCGGCGCCGGGGGAAGTCGTGCTGCTCGAGAACTGCCGTTGCAACAAGGGCGAGAAGAAGAACGACGACGCGCTGGCGCGGAAGATGGCTGCGCTGTGCGATGTCTACGTGAACGATGCGTTCGGTACCGCGCATCGTGCGGAAGCGACTACCCACGGCATCGCGAAGTTCGCGCCGGTGGCCTGCGCCGGCCCGCTGATGGCCGAGGAGGTCAGCGCGCTCACGCGCGCGCTCGCGCAGCCGAAGCGACCGCTGGTGGCGATCGTCGCCGGCTCGAAAGTCTCGACCAAGCTCACCATCCTGCAGGCGCTTGCCGGCAAGGTCGATCGTCTGATCGTCGGTGGCGGCATCGCCAACACGTTCATGGCAGCCGCCGGCCTGCCGATCGGCAAGTCGCTCGCCGAGCTCGATCTGGTCGAGGATGCGAGGAAGGTGATGGCGATGCTGCGCGCGAAGGGCGGCGAGGTGCCGATTCCGGTGGATGTCGTGGTGGCGAAGTCGTTCGCGCCCGATGCGCCGGCCACCGAGAAGGCGGCCTCTGCGGTCGCTGCCGACGACATGATCCTCGACATCGGGCCGAAGACGGCCGCGATGCTGGGCGAGCTGCTGCAGAGCGCGGGCACCATCGTCTGGAACGGGCCGGTGGGCGTGTTCGAGTTCGACGCCTTCTCCGGCGGCACGCGGGCGATCGCTGCGGCGATCGCCCGCTCACCGGCGTTCTCGCTGGCCGGAGGCGGCGACACGATCGCCGCGATCAACAAGTTCGGTATCGCCGGAGACGTCGATTACATCTCCACCGCCGGTGGTGCCTTCCTCGAGTTCCTCGAGGGGAAGGAACTCCCGGCACTGGCCATCCTGCAGCAGCGCGCCGCCTGAGCGGCCCGGTGTCCGGCTTCCGGTGCGCCTGTGCCGGAAGCGGTGCGACACTGCGCACCGGCCCCGCGACTACCGCTTCACTGGAGACCGCATGACCCGCCGCACGAAGATCGTCTGCACGCTGGGCCCGGCCAGTACCGATCCCAAGGTACTCGCCCGCATGATCGAGGCGGGCATGGATGTCGTGCGCATCAACTTCTCTCACGGCACGCCCGAGGAGCACGCCAGGCGGGTGGAGACCATCCGTTCGCTCGCCCGTGCGGCCGGTCGGACGATCGGCGTCCTGATGGACCTGCAGGGCCCCAAGATCCGCATCGGCAAGTTCGAGAACGGCAAGACCACGCTCAAGGTCGGTGCGAGATTCATCCTCGACGCGCGCTGCAAGCTCGGCGATGACGAGCGCGTCGGGCTGGACTACGTCAACCTGCCCAAGGACGTACGCGCCGGGGACACGCTGCTGCTCAACGACGGACTGATCGTGCTCGCCGTGGTCGAGGTCAAGGGTCCGCAGATCATCACCGTGGTCGAGCAGGGCGGGGTGCTGTCCAACAACAAGGGCATCAACCGCAAGGGTGGCGGCCTGACCGCCCCCGCGCTCACCGAGAAGGACATGGAGGACATCCGGATCGCGGCCGAGCTCAAGGCCGACTATCTGGGCGTGTCCTTCCCGCGCTCCGGACAGGACATCGAGTGGGCGCGGTCCCTGCTGACCAAGGCCGGCGGCAAGGCGCTGATCTGCTCGAAGATCGAGCGTGCCGAGGCGATCGCCGATCTGGAGCAGATCATCGACGCCTCCGACATCATCATGGTTGCACGCGGGGACCTCGCGGTGGAAGTCGGGGATGCGGTGATCCCGGCGCTGCAGAAGCGGATGATCAGCATGGCCCGCGCGAAGAGCAAGGTGGTGATCACCGCCACGCAGATGATGGAGTCGATGATCAACTCGCCGATTCCGACGCGCGCGGAGGTTTCCGACTGTGCCAACGCAGTGCTCGACGGCACCGACGCGGTGATGACCTCGGCCGAGACCGCCGCTGGCCAGTATCCGGTCGAGACCGTGGAGGCGATGGCACGCGTGTGCATCGAGGCGGAGAAGGCCGACATCGCGCGGCACGAGCAGCGGCGTGCAGTGGGCGAGACCACTCGCGACGTGGAGAGCGCGGTGGGTCGTGCGGTGATGTCCACCGCCAACTACCTGCCGATCAGGGCGATCGCCGCGCTCACGCAGAGCGGCAAGACCGCGCTGCTGATGTCGCGCAACGATTCCGCCGTGCCGATCTACGCGCTGACGCCGCTGGTCGAGACGCGCCGCCGCGTCACCCTGTTTCGCGGCGTCTACCCGGTGAACTTCGCGGTGAAGTCGAAGGACCCGGAGGAGACGCTCAACTTCGCCGAGGACGAACTGCTCAAGCGCGGCGCCGTGCAGAACGGCGACCTGATCATCATCACCATCGGCGAGCCTTTCGGCAAGGCAGGCGGCACCAACACGATGAAGATCGTGCGCGTGGGCGAGCACCGCAAGCCCTGATCGCGCCCCTGCACGAAGGGGCCGCCGCGATTTCCCGAATCCGCAATCCCACCACAACGTTCAACGAACCCGCGAGGAACCGGACATGGACAAGAAACTGATGGCGGCGACGGCTGCCGCGATGGTCGCCACGGGCAAGGGTCTGCTGGCCGCCGACGAGAGCAGCGCCACCGTCGCCAAGCGCTTTGCCGGCGTGAATGTCGAGAACACCGAACCGAACCGGCGCGCGTATCGGGACCTGCTGTTCACGACGCCGGGAATCGGCGACTGCATCAGCGGCGTGATCCTGTTCGACGAGACGATCCGCCAGAATTCGCTCGCCGGCGAGGCTTTTCCGAAGCTGCTCGAGCGGCAGGGCATCATCCCCGGTATCAAGGTCGACGGCGGCGCGAAGGACCTGCCCGCGCATCCGGGGGAGACCGTCACCGAGGGTCTCGACGGCCTGCGTGGCCGGCTGGCCGATTACTTCAAGCTCGGCGCGCGCTTTGCCAAGTGGCGCGCGGTGATCACCATCGGCAAGGATATGCCGTCGTGGGGTTGTGTGGAAGCCAACGCCCATGCGCTCGCGCGCTACTCGGCGCTGTGCCAGGAAGCGAACATCGTGCCGATCGTCGAACCCGAGGTGCTGATCGACGGTGACCACACGATCGAGCGCTGCTTCGAGGTGAGCGAAGCCACGCTGCGCGCCACGTTCCAGGCCTGCTACAGCCAGCGCGTTTCGGCCGAGCACATGATCCTCAAGGCGAGCATGGTGATCTCCGGCAAGAGCTGTGCGGCGCAGGCGCCCGAGGCGCAGGTGGCGGCGATGACCGTCGAGTGCCTGAAGCGCTCGGTGCCGGCGGCACTGCCCGGCGTCGTGTTCCTGTCCGGCGGGCAGAGCGACGAGAAGTCGGCGATGCACCTGTCACTGATGAACAGGAATCACGGCAGCGATCTGCCCTGGCCGCTCACCTATTCCTACTCCCGTGCACTTCACCAGACAGCGCTCAAGGCCTGGAGCGGCAGGCAGGAGAACTGGGCTGCCGCACAGTCGGTGTTCGCCCATCGCGCCCGCATGTGCAGTCTCGCCTCGCGCGGCGAGTACGACTACGACGCGGAGAAGAAGGCCGCGTGAGGACGGCGATCGGATTGCGCCCCGGGGCGCAGTCCGGCGCTCCCGCCCGGCCTGCGATCGGTTCCTGCCCCGGCTGTTCACCGTGAGTGACGACAACCAGATCGTCATTCCGCAGCCGTTCATCGCGCTGTTCATCGAGCCCGGCAGGACCCGGCCGGGAGAGTCGCGCGCGGCGATCGCCGCACGCTACGAGCTGTGCGAGGACATGGCGCAGATGCTGACCGAAGCGGCCTCGCTCAAGCTGCACGAGCTCGGCATCACCGAGGATCTGGTACTCGAGCGCATCCACCGCGGGCTGCTGATCGAAGGCTCGGTGGTCAGCCCTGCCGAAGCCGGCTGGGTAGTCTGCCGGCTCGCGGAGCTTCAGGGCTGGCCGGTCCCCGACTGGGCCGTGCCGGACGGCAATTCCCGCGCGGGCTGAGCGGGGTGACCAGGAGGTCGGAACGATGAACGAACCCGCGCCCGTCGCGAGCGCGCACAAGCTGCCCGCCGTCTGCGGAGCACATCTGGTGGCCCGCGCGCTCAGGCGCCACGGGGTCGAGGTGATGTTCGGCCAGAGCCTGCCTTCGGCGCTCTATCTGGTCGCGCCCGAGACCGGTATCCGGCAGATCGCCTACCGAACCGAGAACGCCGGCGGCGCGATGGCCGACGGATACGCCCGCGCGTCGGGCAGGGTGGCGGTGGTCACCGCGCAGAACGGTCCGGCGGCGGCACTGCTCGCGCCAGCGCTCGCCGAGGCGCTCAAGGCCTCGGTGCCGATCGTGGCGATCGTGCAGGACGTGCGCCGCAGTCAGACCGACCGCAACGCGTTTCAGGAACTCGACCACTTCGACGTGTTCCGCGGCTGCAGCAAATGGGTGCGGCGGGTCGCCGAGCTCTCTCGCATCGATGACCATGTCGACATGGCGTTCGTTGCTGCGGCAAGCGGTCGTCCGGGGCCAGCCGTACTGATGGTCCCGCAGGACCTGCTGCTCGAACCTGTCGCGCGCAGCGTGCCGGCGACCCGGACATCATCTCTCGGCACTTTTCCGCTCGACCGTTGCGGGGCCGATCCCCAGCGCGTCGAACAGGCCGCGCGGCTGCTCGCCGCGGCGCGTGCGCCGTTGATCGTGGCCGGTGGCGGCATCCATCTGTCGGCGGCACAGGATGCGCTCGCGCAGCTGCAGCAGCAGGCCGGCATACCGGTGGCCACCACACCGATGGGCAAGGGCGCGGTGAGCGAGCTGCATCCGCTCAGCATCGGCGTGATCGGCTACTTCATGGGCACCCGCGGCAACGCGCGACACCTGCGAGCGCTGATCGACGAGGCCGACGTGATCCTGCTCGTCGGTACCCGTACCAATCAGAACGGCACCGACTCGTGGACGCTGTTTCCCTCCGGCGCGCAGTTCATTCACGTCGATGTCGACGGGCAGGAGGTCGGGCGAAACTACGAGGCTCTGCGGCTGGTCGGCGATGCGCGGCTCGTGCTGCAGCAACTCGCTGCTCAGCTGTCAACGCTCGATCCGGCGCTTCGCTGCGAGACGCGCAGCGCAGTGGAGGCGCGCATCGCCACCGGGCGGGCCGCCTTCGCGGCCGAGGCGAAATCGATGGTCGATTCGGCTGCAGTGCCGATCCGCCCCGAGCGCCTCATGCGTGAACTGGATGCGGTACTCGAGCCCGATTCGATCGTGGTCAGCGACGCGAGCTATGCGCCGATCTGGGCCGCGAACTATCTGACCGCCCGGCGCGCGGGCATGCGCTTTCTCGCCGGACGCGGACTCGCCGGGCTGGGCTGGGGCTTTCCCGCCGCGCTCGGCGCGAAGACGGCCGCGCCGCGCAGCGAGGTATTCTGCATCTGCGGCGACGGCGGCTTCGCCCACATGTGGTCGGAGCTCGAGACGGCCAGACGCATGGGCATCAAGGTGACGGTGATCGTGCTCAACAACCAGATCCTCGGCTATCAGTGGCACGCCGAGGACGTTCTCTACGGCGGCCACACCGACGCCTGCCAGCTGTTTCCGGTGGACCACGCCGCGATCGCTCGCGCCTGCGGCTGCAACGGGCTGCGGGTCGAGGATCCGGCGGACCTCGCGCACGCGCTCCGGTCGGCGATCGCAGCCGAGGGGACCACGGTCATCGACGTGATCATCGATCCGCGTGCCTTTCCCCCGATCACCCTGTTCGAAGGAAAGATCGCCTGATGGACAGCTGCGCGACCGGCACCCTCGCGCGCGCGGCAGCAACGCTTGCCGCGCTTTGCGGATTCTGCGTTGCCGGCCTTGCCGGCGCCGCGCATGCGCAGGCACCCGCGACGAAGATCGCCTATCCCGTGCGTGCCATTCGGGTCATCGTTCCGTTTCCGCCGGGGGGCGCCACCGACATCATGGCGCGAACCATCGGGCGCAAGATGTCCGAGCGCTGGGGCCAGCAGGTAGTCATCGACAACCGGGCCGGTGCGGGCGGGAACATCGCTGCCGAGATGGCCGCCAATGCGCCCCCCGACGGCCACACCCTGCTGTTCGCCGCAAGTGCGCAGCTGGCGGTCAACCCGGCGCTGTACGGCAAGATCCCGTTCGATCCGGTCAGGAGCTTTGCGCCTGTCTCGCTGGTCGGATCGGTGCCGAACATCCTGGTTGCCAACCCGGTGCTGCCGGTCAGGTCGCTGAAGGATTTCATCGCCTTTGCCAGAGCCCGACCCGGCCAGCTCGACTACGCGACGGCGGGAAGCGGCTCCACGGCCCACCTGTCGGCCGAGCTGCTCAGGATGGAGACCGGCATCGACATCGTGCACGTTCCCTACCGCGGCGCCGCGCCCGCGGTCACCGACGTGCTCGGTGGTCAGGTACCGCTGATGATGGTGAGCATGCCCTCGGTGATCGGGCACGTGAAGGCGGGCAAGCTTCGCGCGCTGGGCATGACCGGGGCGAAGCGCTCTGCAGCCGCACCCGAGGTGCCGACGTTCGCCGAAACCATCCCGAAGTTCGAGTCGAGCGCCTGGTACGGCATGCTCGCACCCGCGGGCACTCCGGCGGAGGTGATCGACCGGCTGTACCAGGAGACGATGAACATCCTGAAGATGAACGATGTGCGCGAGGCGTTCGAGGCGCAGGGCATCGACATCGTCGGCAGTTCGCCCGCCGAGTTCGCCCGCTACATCGAGTCCGAGCTCGCGAAGTGGGCGGTCGTGGTGCGGCGGTCGAAGGCCAAGGTGGAGTGACGATGAGCGACAGGCGAACGAGGATCGTGCGGGTCTACACGGGCGATGACGGACGATCGCACTTCGAGGATCTGTACCTGCCGATGGACGAGTTCAGGCTCGGGACGCTGTTCTCCTACAAGACGCAGATGGTTCCCGTGAAGGGCGTCGTCTTTCGCGAGAATCCGCTCGACGGGTCCCCCGACTTTCACACCCCGCCGCAGCGGCAGTTCGTGATCACGCTGAGCGGCGCTGTGGAACTCAAGGTCGGGGACGGCAGCAGCCGGGTGTTCGGCCCCGGCGACGTGCTGTTCGCCGAGGACACCGTGGGCGAGGGGCACATGGCGCGCGAGCTGATCGGCCCGCGGCGCAGCCTGATCCTGCCTGTTCCGGACACCTTCGACATCGCGCAGTGGCGAGAAGCGTGAGCGAGCCGGAGCGGACCGCCACCGGCCCGGCGCAATTGCGGCGCAGGGCGAAGCGGGTCGCGTGAGCCGGTCGTGTGCCGGCATCACGGCGCACCGGACATGCCGGCAGCGCGCGCGGTACGCCGGGTTGACGCCGCCCGCTGGCGGCGGTGCAGCCGGGCCGGCGCATCGTCTCAGTTCGCCGTCAACCCCAGCCGCCTGATCACCTTCGCCCAGCGCGCGATCTCCTCGCGCGTGACCTGCGCGGCCTGCTCCGGTGTGCTGCCGACGATCTCCGAGCCCTCTGCGGCGAGTCGCTCGCGCACTTCGGGCGAGTGGATCGCCCGCGTGAGTTCGCCGTGCAGTCGAGCGACCAGTTCGCGCGGGGTGGCGCCGGGAACGACGGCGAAGTGCTGACCGGTAGTGATGAAGTCGGGATAACCGGATTCGGCGATGGTCGGGATGTCCTTCGCGCTCGGCGCTCGCGCGGCGCTGGTCACCGCGATCGCGCGCAGCTTGCCCGCCCGCACGAACGGCAGTCCGGCGGTCATGTTGACCATCGTCACGCCGACCTGGCCGGCGATCAGCTCGTTCAGCGCTGCGCCCGCCCCCTTGTAGGGGATGTGCTCCATCCTGACGCCGGTGCGCTCGAGAAACAGCTCCATCGCCAGGTGCGGGCCGGTGCCTGCGCCGCCCGAGGCATAGTCGAGACCCTTCCTGTGATTGCGCGCAAGCGCGACCAGCTGCGCCACGCTCTTCGCCGGGACCGACGGGTGCACGGCGATCAGCAGCGGCGCCTCGGCGAGGATCGACACCGGTGCGAGATCCTTCAGCGGGTCGTACTGGAGCGAGCCGTAGAGGGTTGCGTTGATCGCATAGTTGTTCAGACCCATCACCAGCAGCGTGTAGCCGTCGGGCGCCGCGCGCGCGGTGAGCGTGGTACCCAGCGTACCGCCCGCGCCCGGCCGGTTGTCGACGGTCACCGGCTGCTTCAGGTTCTCCGCCAGTCGCGAGGCGAGTGCCCGGGCGAGGAAATCGCTCGGTCCGACCGGGCCCGAAGGCACGATCAGGCGCAGCGAACGCGTGGGAAAGTTCGTCGCGCCAGCCGACGCGCCAGGGGACTGTGCCCAGCCGGGATCGACCGTCGCAACCGCGGCCAGCGCCACGACTGCGCACCGCAGCGGTACGCGGCGAGGCGCTTTCACCGCAGCGCAGCCGCAACCCGTTCCGGGAGCGCAGCCGGCGCGCTCCGGCCGCGGCATACGGCAGCGCACGCGACGCCGGTGCATGCGATCGGCGGTGACCATCGCTACAGCTTTCTCCCGTAGAGCTTCTGCGCGTTGCCGTGGACGATCATCGCCCGCTCGGCAGGAGTCAGCCGCTTCACCTGCGCGAGTCGCGCGAGCGGCGCTTCCTCGCCCATGTCGAACGGAGCGTCGGTGCCGAGCACGACACGGTCCGCACCGACGCGATCGATCAGATAGCGCAGCGCGCGCTCGTCGTGTACCAGAGCGTCGTACCAGAACCGCCGCAGCATCTTCTCGGGAGAGGTCCTCGTGTGCTGCTTCGTGTCGTGGCGCACCTTGTGCCCGTGCACGAAGCGACCGATCTGGTAGGGAACGTAGCCCCCGCCGTGCGCGAGCACGATCTTCAGCGTCTTCAGATCGTCGAGCGCGCCGCTGAACATCAGGTTGCCGACCATGATCGTCGTGTGCAGCGGGTTGCCGATCAGATTGCGCAGGTGGTAGTGCTCCGTGCCGCACTCTGGCGTGAACGAGTACGGGTGCGCGAAGATGAACACCTTGAGCTCCTGCGCGCGCCGCAGCACCGGCCGGAATCGCGGGTCGGAGAGCTGCTCCTCGCCGACCGACGTGCCGAGCTCGATCGCACGAAACCCGTGATCGCGCACGATGCGTTCCAGCTCGGCGATCGCCGCATCAGGGTGCTGCATCGGCAGCGTGCCCATGCCTTTCAGCCGATCCGGATACTGCGCCACCATCTCGGCAATGCCGTCGTTGACGATGCGCGAGCCTTCGAGCGCGACATCGGCGTCGAGCCAGTAGAACAGCACCATCGGCGCCGGCGAGATGAACGACACGTCCAGACCCTTGCGGTCCATGCCGGCGACCTTCACCGCGGCATCGGAGAACTCGTCGTACACGGGAAACACGTTGCCGCCTTCGCGCACGATGCGGCGCCTGCCGTCACGCATCTCGAAACGCATCTGGAAGCGTGCCGGGTCGCGTTCGATCGCCTCCAGCATCGGCTTCGGAATCACGTGGCTGTGCACGTCGATGCGGCGCGGCTTCGCGGTCGTCTTGCTGCGGCGGGTCATTGCGTGCTCCGGTGGGCTCTCGGGTTGCGGGAGACGACGGCGGACCGGCGCGACAGGCGCGCGCGGCCGCTGCCGCCGGCTGCGATGGTGGTGCAACTGGCCGGCCGCGCAGCGGTATCGGGGGAGCGCTCGTGCATCACTCGGGCTTTATTCCCGCTTCGCGCACCAGTCGCCCGATGCGCTCGACGTCGGCGCGCACCATGGCGGCGAACTGCTTCGGGGTGAGCACGTACGGGTCCAGGCCGAGCGTGGCGAAGCGCTCGCGCGTGTCGGGCAGCTGCACGATGCGACCGATTTCGCTGGCGACGCGCTCGACGATGGGCGCTGCGGTGCGTGCGGGCATGAAGGCGCCCCACCAGCTGTCGAACACGTATCCGTTCACGCCGGATTCGTCCAGCGTGGGCAGCTCGGGTGCCTGCGGCGTGCGCGCAGCCGAGGTGACGGCGAAGCCGCGCAGCTTGCCGTTGCGCAGATTCGGCACGCCGACCGGCGTGCTCGCGAACACGAGGTGGATCTGGCCACCGAGCAGGTCGTTGATCGCCTGGCCGCTGCCCTTGTAGGCCACGTGCAGGATGTCGACCCGGGCGAGCAGCTTGAACATCTCGCAGCCCAGGTGGGCGGGGGTGCCCACCCCGCCCGAACCGCAGGTGAGCCAGCCCGGCTTCTGTCGTGCCAGCGCGAGCAGCTCCTTCACGTTCTTCGCCGGAACGCTCGGGTGCGAGACCAGCATCGTCGGTGCGCTCGCCACCGGGGTCAGCGCGGCGAAGTCGCGCAACGGGTCGTAGCCGACATCCGGGTAGAGGTGCACGTTGGTGGCGATCGGGCCCACGCCGGCGAGCAGCAGCGTGTAGCCGTCCGGTGCCGATTTCGCCACCAGCGCGCTGCCCACGCTGCCGCCGGCACCGGCGCGATTGTCGGTGATCACTGCCTGGCCCAGCGCTTCGGCGAGACCCTGGGCCACCACCCGCGCGACGAGATCCGACGAGCCGCCAGGCGGAAACGGCGCAACCAGTCGCAGCGCCTTCAACGGGTAATCGCGCGGCGGGGTCTGCGCCGGCACCGGTGCGGCTGCAACCAGCAGCGTGGCGCACGCGAGCGCCAGAGCGCCCGTGCGTGCAGGCTGGCCGCGGGTCACGGCATCGGCAGAGGGTGTGCGGGTCATCGTGGTCTGTGCTTGCAGGTCGGATGCGTCACTCTTGACGCGCGCGCGCGCGGCGCACGCATCATCCGTTGCCGCTGCGCGCCGCGGGAGCGGACCGGGCCTGCCCCCGCGCGGCTTCACGGCTCAATCCACCTTCATTCCTGTTTCCTTCACGAGCTTCGTCCAGCGGGCGATCTCGCCGCGCATGTACTCTACGAACTGCTCCGGCGTGTTCGGCGCGCCGGGCTCGTACCCGGCCGCGATCAGCTTCGCCTGGAACTCCGGCTTGGCCAGCGCGCGCATCGACTCGGCGTTGAGTCGACCGACCACCGCCCGCGGCGTGGCCGCCGGCGCGAGGAGTCCGTTCCAGCCGATCACCTCGAAGCCCGGCAGCCCGGCGGCCTCGGCGAGCGTAGGCAGTTCCGGGGCCAGGCGGGAGCGCTCGCGACTGGTCACTGCCAGCCCGCGCAGTTTGCCGCCCTGCATCTGCGGCACCGCCACCGAAGCGATCCCGAACATCATCTGCACATGGCCGGCGACCGCGTCGATGATCGCCGGGCCCGCCGACTTGTACGGCACGTGTACCAGATCGATCTTCGCCGAGGACTTGAACAGCTCGCCGGCCAGGTGCGGCGGCGTACCGTTGCCCGAGGACGCGTAGTTGATCTGCCCGGGCCGCTTGCGCGCGAGCGCGACGAACTCCGCCGCTGATTTCACCGGCAGCGAAGGGTGCACGAGCAGCACGAACGGCGAGGAGGCGGCGAACGCCACCGGCGTGAAGTCGCGCATCAGGTCGGTCGAACCGGGTTGCAGCACCGCATTGATCGTGTAGGCGGCGCTGCCCAGCAGCAGCGTATGGCCGTCTGCCGGCGCCTTCGCTACCAGTTCGGCAGCGATGACACCACCGCCGCCCGGGCGTGGATCGATGACCGTCTGCTGGCCCCACGTCTCGGTGAACTGCGCGCCGAGCAGGCGTCCGACGACGTCCGGGCCGGGCCCGACGACGATGCGGATCGGCTTTTGCGGAAACTCCTGCGCCGATACCGGCACCGGTGCCGCCAGCGCGCCCAGCACCGCCACGCCGACTGCGGCTGCCGGCGCGACGGCGACCTCCAGCACGATCCTCTGCCAACGCACTGTGAGCATATCGACCTCCTCGGGTTTGCGGCCCTCTGCCGGGGCCTCTCCACAAAGTCAACGCCTCACCACGCAACCACCGCCCGGCTAGAACCTCCGGTACCCGCTGCGCCCGATGCCGGTGGCCTTGATCATCTTGCCGGTCAGCGTCGAGATGTACAGCGTGTCGAGTGCCGGGCCGCCGAACGCACAGCGCGCCGGCAGATCCTCGGGCAGCGGGTGTGACTCGAGTACCGTACCCGCGGGCGAAAACACCATCACGTGCGGACCGGGACCGGCGGCGCGGGCGCCGCACACGGCGATCAGGTTGCCCGCGGAGTCGAGGCAGAGTCCTTCGATGCCGCGATGCTCGCCACGATGGTCACTGCCGAAGGTGTGCAGCACGACGGGCCGGCCGACATGGCCGTGGGCATCGACCGGATAGGCGCGCAGTTCGCGCGGCCCCGGCCGACCGACCTCGCCTTCGGCGAGATAGAGCGTCTTCTCGTCGGGCGAGAGCACCAGCGCGCGTGGCGCATGTGTGTCCTCGGTGACCCGGTCGAGGTGCCAGTGCGCACGCTCGTCGCGTGCGAGGCGCAGTACCGAGGCGTGGTGCAGCGGCGGGAAGATCTGCGGTCCGAACGACAGGACGTGGCTGTACGGGTCGGAGAACCAGACGCGTCCTGCACGGTCGACGCACAGATCGCACGGGAAGTTGTGCACGGCGCCGTCGATGCGGGTGGCCGTCGGGTTTGCCGTGCCGCGCGGCTGGAACTGGATCACCCGTCGGCCGCCCTCCTGGCAGCCGAACAGCACACCCGGCTCGGTCGAGAACGCGATGCCGTTGACGCGATTGGCGTATTTGCGCCACTCGGTCACCGCACCGCTCGCCGGATCGAGGCGATAGATGAATCCGGCTTCCGTTGCGCTCACCAGCAGACCGCTGCCGTCCCAGGCGAGTCCGCCCAGTGCGCCGGTGAAGGGTGTGCCGCCAGGCCCGCTCACCGTTTCGAAGCTCCATCCCATCATCGTTCTCCTGCCGGTGCGCGCACCGGTTGCGAATTGCGTATTCGATCAGTGTTCGGCCGCAGAGCCGGCGCGCTCACCACACGGGGATGCCGGGCAGCTTCACGCGAGTGCGCCAGACCGAGGTGAAGGTGGTGATGTACAGCGTGCGCCAGTCATCACCCCCCCAGCAGAAGTTGGTGGCGTGATGGCTGGGCACGAAGATGCGCCCGAGCAGCTTTCCGGAAGGGTCGATCACGTGCAGCCCGCCGGGACCGGTGCACCACACGTTGCCTTCGCTGTCGCACTTCATGCCGTCGGCGACTCCGCCCTCGGTTCCCGTCATGTCGTGGAAACGTCGCCCGGGACCGAGGCTGCCGTCGGCGTTGACGTCGAACACGCGGATGTAGGCCTGCCGCGTGTCGTTCACGTACAGCAGTTTCTCGTCGGGGGAGAAGGCGAGTCCGTTCGGGTAGCTCACCTCGTCGCTCGCGAGCTGCAGCCGATCGCTGCCGCCGGTGGCCGCATCGCCGCCGACCCGGTAAACGCCCTGGAAGTCGAGGTAGCGCTGCACGTCCTCCGCCACCATGCCCGGGATCACCAGGCCGCCGGCGGAGTCGGTGAAGTAGACCTGCCCGTCGGAGCGCACGACGATGTCGTTGGGCGTGTTGATCTTCACCCCGTCGTAGTGCGAGGCGAGCGTGGTGCACGTGCCGTCGGGCTCGAAGCGCCACACCGAGCGCGAGCACCAGCCGGCCACGTTGAGCCGGCCCTCGCGGTCGAAGGTCATGCCGTTGGCATGCGCCGAGGGGCGCATCACGATGTCCTGCCCGCCGCCGGGACGCCATTTCCAGATCGTGTTGCCGATGATGTCGACCCAGTAGAGCTGCTTGGTGCGTCGGTCCCACACCGGGCCTTCGCCGAAGTACAGGCCGTGCGCGATGCGGTCGAACGGTGCATCGGCATCGACCAGCCGGGAGAAGCCGGCGCTTGCGCTATCGAGTTCAAGAGCCATGCGTGCTTCCTCGTTCCGCGTTTCGATGAAGTGTCGCTGCCGCGATCAGTGACCGCCACCGCCTGCGGTGCCCGTCCACGCCTTGGGCGCCATCGCACGAAAGTCGGTGACGACGTCGAGCACCACGGGTCGCCCGGCGCTGAACGCGCGGGCGAACGCCGCCGGCAGATCCGATGGGCGCTCGACGCGAATGCCCAGACAGCCCATGCTCTGGGCGATGTTCGCGAAGTTCACGTCGCGAAAGCCCCACAGCTCGCGGCTCTTCTCGGTGATCGCCTGACCGTAGGCGTCGTCGATCAGCGGAATCTCCTGATTGAGCGAACTGTTGTTGTTCACCACCATCACGATGTTGATGCCGTAGCGCGCGGCTGTTTCCAGCTCGGCCATGTGGTAGTAGAAGCCGCCGTCGCCGGCGAACGCCACCACGGTCGAAGCGGGGAGCGCGCACTTGACCCCGATCGCTCCCGGAAGCGCCCAGCCGAGCGACCCGGCACAGCGGATCATCCGCTGCCCGGGCCGCGTGAACTCCACCAGCGCGCCGGTCCAGATGCCCGAGTGTCCCGTGTCGGAAACCAGTACGCCGCCTTCGGGCAGCGCGCGGCTGATCTCCGCGCACAGGCGTTCCGGGCGCATCGGTACCGCGTCGGACTGCATCAGGGCGGCGAGTCCGGCGCGCCACGTCTCGACGAAGCCGCGCGCCTGCGCGAGCCACGGCGCCCTGTCGTTCGCTGCTGCGGCGAGTGCGGGCGAAGCGGTGGCGGCATCGAGCATCTGCTGCAGGACGGTCTTTGCATCGCCGACGAGCGCGATCTCGGTCGGGTAGTTGCGGCCGATTTCCGCCGCGTCGATGTCGAGATGGATCACCGTGGTACCCGGGCGCGGCACCTTCCAGCCGGTGGTGACCTGCCCGCCGGTGTGACTGCCGATGAACAGGACGACGTCGGCGGCAGCCACCGTCTGGTTCGCGCAGGCGCGCGAGTAGCCGCCGCACACCCCTACCGCCAGCGGGTGGGTCTCGGTGATCGTTCCCTTGCCGTTGAGCGAGGTCGCCACCGGAATCTGCAGCCGCTCGGCAAGCGCAACCACCTCGGCCTGTGCGCCCGACCACGCAACACCGCCGCCGGCGACGATCACCGGACGCTGCGCGGCGGCAAGCCGCTTGAGGGCCGATTCGACGCTGGCCGCGTCGGCCGAGGGGCGAAACGGCGGCACTGCTGTCCAGCGTGCATCGAGAGTCGGGAATTCCGCCTCGGCCAGCGTGATCTCCGCGTGGTGACCGCGGATCTCCAGATGCACCGGACCGGGCGCACCGGTCACCGCTTCGCGCATCGCCGTCTGCCACAGGTCGGCCAGCCGCGAGATGTCGTCCACGCGTGCGTTGAACTTGGTGGTCGGATCGAACTGGCTGAAGTGCTCCAGATCCTGGTACGCATGTCGGTAGCGCGTGGCAGTGATCGGTCCGCCGGTGATCGCCACCACCGGCGAGCCGGCGAGGAAGGCGTCGCGCAATCCGGCGGCAAGGTTCGAGCCGCCGATGTGCTGCGCGAGGACCACACCGGGCTTGCGTGCCGCGCGCGCGTAGCCGTCGGCCATGTAGGCGGTGGCCTTCTCGCCGTGCGCCATCACCCGCGTGATGCCCAGCGGTTCCATCTTCGCGAGCGCGCGCAGCAGGATCGCCGGCACGAAGAACACGTGGCTGATGCCGTAGGCGTGCACGGCCTGGGCGATGAAGTCGGCACCGCTCTGCTTGCTCATGATCTGCTCTCCCGGATGTCTCGAGTTCGTGTCGGAATCGGTGCCGGTTCCCGTTACCGTCGCCCTGTCCGCCCGTCGCAGCGCTCAGCGCAGCGTCAACCACAGCAGCGTGCTGCCGGCCGACACTTCCAGCGCCAGGGCATCGCCGCGCTCGCGCAGGTAGGCGAAATCCCATTCCCCCAGCGGCGCCGCTGATGCTCCCGGTGCGTGGCTCGCCGCGACGCCGACGTTGCCGGCGACCACCAGCACCGCCTGCGCGCAGCGCTCGCGGGCGATCGGCAGCAGCGCGTTTGCGTCGAACTGCAGCACCTCCACCAGCAGCCGCCCGAGCCCGTGATCGACGAGCGTGCGCACGCGGGCGTTGCGCGCGGTGTCCTCGCGCCACGGCAGACCGGCGCTCTCGATCAGCCGGTACTGCGGCGTACCCGAGAGCTGCTGCACCTCGCTGTGAAAGTAGCTGCCCTGGAACGCACTCAGCAGCCTGCAGCCGTCCGGATAGTGGATCGGTCCGTGCGGCTCGTGCGACGGGCCGAGGATCACGTCCAGCGGCCCCAGCGTCCTGCCGTCGACGATCGCGCGCCCGCGCAGCACGGTGGTCGCATGCGAGCCGGCGTGGACGTGACGCGGTTCGATCGACCCCACCGGATAGTTGATCAGGCGCAGCGTGAAAGCGTTGTCCCGGTCATCGAAGTACATGCCGGCCTGACTCGGCCAGTTGTCGACGTTGATCCGGTCCTCCCAGGGGATGGTGGCGACGCGCGCCACGTGCAGCCCGGCGGGCTGCGCGTGCGCAGCCGACGGCTCGGCAACGACCGGATCAGCGCCGTGCACTCCAGCGACGGCGGGCATGGGGCTCCTCCTGCGTGAATCTGTTTTGCACAACTGTACTCCGGACGTATCATGTTCGAAAAGAATATTTGTGTATTGCTCGATTCCGTCCGGTTATCGCTGTCCGGGTCTGCGGCAGCGCAGGGCAACGACCGGAACTCCGGTCTGCAGGAGGGCCTCGCAGGTGAATCTTCGCCAGCTCCGCTACGTGTGCGGCATCGCCGAGGCGGGCTTCAACATGTCGCGGGCCGCAGCGGCCCTGCACACCTCCCAGCCCGGCATCAGCAAGCAGATCAAGCTGCTCGAGGAGGAACTCGGCGTGCAGGTGCTCAGGCGGCGCGGCAACCGCATCGAGGGGCTGACTGCGCCGGGTGCGGAGATTCTGGTCACCGCCCGGCGGATGATCGACGATGCCCAGAACGTGCGCCGCATTGCCGAGGAGTTCCAGCACGCGAAGCGACGGCTGGTACTCGCCACCACGCACATTCACGCGCGCTACGTGCTCAAGCGGGTGATCGGCGAGTTCATCAAGCGTCACCCGGAGGTGCAGCTCGTGCTGCGGCAGGGGAGCCCGTCGCAGATCGCGCAGTGGGTCGCGGGGGGCGAGGCCGACGTGGGCATCACCAGCGAGCCACCCGAGCGCGTCGCCGATCTGGTCATGCTGCCGTGCGCGAGGCTCGAGCGCAGCATCATCGTTCCCGAGGGGCATCCGCTCGCCGACGTGCGCCGCCCGACGATGAAGCGGGTCGGCACCTATCCGATCCTCACGCTGGATCAGAGCTTCATCGGCGGCTCATCGGTGCTGCACGCGTTCGAGCAGGCCCGGATCGTCCCCAACGTGGTGCTGAGCGCGATCGATGCCGACGTGATCAAGGCCTATGTCGAGCTCGGCCTGGGCATCGCGATCCTGCCCTCGATCGCGTTCGAGCCGGGGCGCGACCGCGGGCTGCGGGCGCTGGACGCGAGGCATCTGTTTCCACCGTCGATCACCCAGATCGAGCTGCGACGGGGAACGTATCTGCACGGCACGCTCTACGACTTCGTCGGCATGCTTGCGCCCGAGTGGGATCGGGTGACCATCGAAGCGAGGATGCGCGACAACGGGCGCCGCGAGAGTCCGGGCCCGCTGTCTCAGGCGGCGTCTGCGACCGGCATCAGCGGCACGTCGAAAGCGTGAGCGCGTGGCGCTCGCGCGCGCGAGCGATGAATCACGACATCGCGCAACGTCGACGGTCCGGTGCCCGCGAGTCTCGCGCAGGGGGTGTCGGCGCCCTGCGGCGCCGATGGCCTGCTCGCGAAGTCGCGCGGATGCCGGCTGCGGCGCGGACGCGGTAGAGTGGTCGCGATGCCCGAACTGCCGAAGAACGAAACCGGTCCCGACGCGATGGCGCGAAGCCGCCCGGATACCGATCCTGCCGATGTGCATTACTCGACCGCGATCGAGCGGCGCCTGATCGCCCTCGAGGAGAAGGCGAGCTACGGCGAGGATCTGGTCGACGCGCTGAACGCGACGGTTGCCCGCCAGCAGCAGCAGATCGAGTCGCTCGCGCGCGAGATCGCCCGGCTGCGCCAGCAACTCGGGGAACTGGCCGAGCGCTCGGCGACCGGGGACCCGGGCGACGAGGTGCCGCCGCACTATTGAGGGGCGAACCGGATCCGCTTCACGCCGGGCGCCACCGGCCAGAGCGCCGGCCGAGCGATCGTGCCGACCACAGCCGGGTCGTGCCCGCGGTCACCGGATTGCGCGGGTACGCTTGCCGCTGTGACGAGGAGCGCCGTCGTCCTGCAGCCGCGCTGCGAACGAGCCGCTGCAGCCCCTGCGTCGCGTACGGCTAGCGCGAGATGCGCGCCACCGACGCCCCGACCCCATCGCGCGCGGTGGTGCCGTTGGCATCCATGTTGTCGCGCCGCGGCACGTCGAAGTTCACCACGTATGCGGTGTCACCGACGAACACCAGCGACGCCGGAAACTCGAGCGGGCCGTGGCTGCCGTTGCGCGCGATGACATGCACCGCGCCGCTGCGGCTGACCGACACGATCGCGTTGAGCTCGTTCGCCGCCACCCACAGGTTGCCGCGGCGATCGAAGGCGAGGCCATCGGCGCCTTCGAGCAGAGGATTCTGCGCGAGCAGCACAGGCTTGTCGCCCTTGCCATCGGCGCCGATGCGCACCGTCCACACCGCGCCGCGCGAGGTGTCGGCCACGTGCAGCACGCCGTTCGCGTCGAACGCAAGTCCGTTGGCCACGATGGGCTGCTGCGTCTTGCCGTCGGGCAGCACGCGCACCGAGCGCTCGATCTGCACGACGGGTTGTGCGGCACCGCCCTGCGGCGGGATGCGGAAGATCGTTCCGCTTGCGCCGCCCGACACGAACAGGTTGCCCTGCCGATCGAACGCGATGCCGTTCGCGCCCGGCGTGCCGGTAGCGAAGGTCTGCGCAGCACCCGGGCGCGACGGATTCAGATCGGCTGCGCGAAACCGCACGACCTCGCTGAACGGTCCGACCGCGACGAACAGATCGCCCTGTGCATCGAACTCCAGTCCAGAGGCGTCGGCGTTGACCTTCCTGCCCTGGATCTCGCGCGCCTCGATGCGTCCGACCACCACCGGCTTCGGCGAGGCGGGATCCACGCGCAGGATGTTGCCGCTGACGCGGTCTGCCATGTACAGCAGGCCGTTGCGATCGGCGGTGATGTTCTCGACGATGACCGTGCGATCGCTGCTCGCGGGATCGAGGTCGACCACGATCGAGACGCCCGGCGTGCCGCCGGTCATCGCCGCGCAGCCGCTCAGCGCGGCGAGCAGCAGGCCGATCAGCGGGGTTTTCATCAAGACACTCCTTCGCAACGATTGGGCGAGCCAGTCTAGCAGCGCCACCGTGAACACGGCGTGGTGTCGACAGCCGCTGCCCTCCACGGTGGCGTGCGCTGCGCGCGAGCACCGGCACGCCGCTCGGTGCCCCTGATCGCGCGCGCGCGAAGCGGCGCGGTGGCATCATTCGGGAGGAACACGCGCAGGCGACGCGTGGATGATGCGGGCGATCCGGCGGGTACGGCCGGGCCGGGCCCGCGCGATCGACGGGAGGATATGCGATGAGCACGGCCATCAAGCCGATCCGCCGGGTGGTCACCGGCAATGACGCGCAGGGGCGTTCCTGCGTGCTCTACGACAGCGCTGCACCGAACGTGAATCCGGGGGCGATCCGTCCCGGCACCTGCATGACCGATGCCTGGGTCTACCGCGAGGTGCCGGTACCGCTTGCCGGCGACCGCGACGACGGGCGGTTGCCGTTCAGCTTCGAGCCGCCGCAGAGCGGGGGGCATCTGCGCATCGTGCAGTCGCCGGCGAAGCCGCCGGGATACGACCCGGCCACGGACGCCACCGCCGTGCCGCTGCACGAGCCGCGCCAGCGCCACGGCGGCACCTGGGACAAGGGCGGCGCAAACGCATTCTCCTCGCCAGTGCACAAGTCGGAGACGGTGGACTACGGGATCATGCTCGAAGGCGAACGCGTGCTGCTGCTCGACGACGGTCAGTACGTGATGAAGCCCGGCGATGTCGTCGTGCAGCTGGGCAACTGGCACGGCTGGTGCAACCCGCGCGAAGGCAGCCTGATGGCCTTCGTGATGATGGGTGCGAAGTACGAGGACTGACCGGAGCCGATACCATGACTGCCACTGCTGCCGCCCCGCGCCGCATTCGCCGGCTGATCACCATCGACGACCCGAACGGCCGCTCCTGCGCGATCGCCGACGGGCCCGCGCCCGATGTGCGCACCGATCCGGCTCGTCCGGGCTATGCCGCCACCCGTATCTGGGTGACCGATCGCTCGCCGGCGCGTATCAAGCGCAATGGCCGGCTGATCACCGAGACCACCGACACGCCGCACACGATCGAACCGCCGCCAGGAGGCTCGGTGTGCCGGGTGGTGAGCTTTCCGCCGGACGCTGGCTGGCGCAGCACGGTACGCGCGGCCGACGTGCAGGCGTTCTTCGCTGCGATGGGCTCGCCGCAGGCGTGCACTGCCGGGCTGAACGCGCCGCACCCGTACATGCAGCGCACGCACACGCTGGACTTCTGTCTCGTGCTCGAAGGCGAGATCACGCTGGTGCTGGACACGGCGGAGGTGCAGCTGAAGGCCGGCGACACCGTGGTCCAGCGCGGCACCAGCCACGCGTGGAGCAATCGTTCGGACAAGCCGTGCCTGATCGCCTTTTCCTCGCACGACGGGATGTTCTGAGGCTTCACCCGGTGTACGGTCCGTGACCAGGGTCGTTCATTCATCGGCGGTGCTCGCGATGTTCGCCAGCGTGCACGCCGCGGCACTCGCCGCGGATGCCGCGGCGCGCTACCCGGCAAGGCCGGTGCGCGTGATCGTCGCCAGCGCTCCGGCCTCGGGACCCGACATCGTCGCGCGGCTGATCGCGCAGCACCTGAGCGAGCGCTGGGGCGAATCGTTCGTGGTCGACAATCGCACCGGCGCCGGCGGCAACGTCGGTGCGGAGATCGCTGCGCGCGCGCCTGCCGACGGCTACACGCTGCTGATGGCCACCGCGAGCCAGCCGATCGCCGCCGCGCTGTATCCGAAGCTCGGCTACGACCTCCTGCGCGATCTCGCCGCAGTGACGCTGGTGGCGAGCACGCCGTATGTGCTGGTGGTGAATGCGGCCACGCCGGCGCACTCGGTGAAGGAGCTGATCGCGCTCGCTCGCGCCAGACCGGGCGCACTGCACTACGGCTCGGGCGGCACCGGTACGCCGCCGCATCTGTCGGCCGAGATCTTCCGTTCACAGGCCGGGATCGACATCGTGCACGTGCCCTACAAGGGCGTGACGCCCGCGCTCACCGATCTGGTCAGCGGCCAGGTGCAGATGGTGTTTTCGGTCGTGCCGGCTGCGCTGCCGCTGATCCGCAGCGGCAAGCTGCGCGCGCTCGCGCTGTCCAGTGCCCGCCCCTCGCAGGTGATGCCGGGGCTGCCGACCATCGGCGACACGCTGCCCGGCTACGTGGTGACGGGCTGGTACGGATTGATGACGCCCGCCGGCACGCCTGCCGAGCGCGTGAACCGGGTGGCGGGCGAAGTGGCGGAGCAGCTGCGCGGCGAGGTGATGCGCGAGCGTCTGGTGGCACAGGGCGCCGAGCCGATCGGCAGCACACCAGCGCAGTTCGCCGCCTTCCTGCGTGCGGAAATCAGGCAGTGGGCCGCGGCGGTGCGCAGCTCCGGCGCGCGCGCCGACTGACTGCGCGCTATTCCGCGCGCGCGCCGGTCTCCTTCGCCGCCTTTGCCCACTTCGCCAGCTCGGCCCTGAAGAACACGCCGAACTGCGCCGGCGTGCTGCCCACCGGCTCGAAGCTGAGTGCGGTCATGCGCTCGATCACGTCGGGGAGCTTCAGCGCGCGTACGATCTCGGCGTGCAGCTGCGAGATCACCGCCGCGGGGGTGCCTGCCGGCACCAGCACGCCGTTCCACGCCGGCGCATCGAAGCCGGCGATTGCGCTCTCGGCGAGCGTAGGCAGATCCGGCAGCACTGCCGAACGCTTCGCCGTGGTCACCGCCAGTGGCCGGATGCGACCGGCGGTGATCTGCGGCATCGCCGACGGACCGACGACGAAGTTCACCTGCACCTGATCGGCGATGAGCGCCGTCACGCCCTGCGCGACGGTCTTGTACGGCACGTGCACGATCTGCACACCGGTGCGGCGCAGGAACATCTCGGCGATCAGATGCCCGGGCGAGCCGTTGCCACCCGAACCGTAGTTGAGCACACCGGGCTTCGATTTCGCGAGGCGGACCAGCTCCTCGACCGACTTCACCGGCAACGCCGGGTGGACGGTGAGCACGAACGGGATCGTGCCGAGCAGACTCACCGGCGCGAAGTCGCGCGCCATGTCGTAGTTCGTCTTGTAGAAGTTGGGATTGATCGTGTGCGTGCCGGTGGCCAGCAGCAGCGTGTGTCCGTCGGGGTTGGCCTTCGCCACCACTTCTGCCGACAGCATCCCGCCGGCGCCACCGCGCTCCTCGACGACGACCGGCTGACCCCAGGTCTCGCTGAACTTCTGGCCGAGAATGCGTGCCATCGCGTCGGGACCGCCCCCGGTGACGAAGCGCAGCGGCCGGCTGGGAAACGACTGCGCGGCGGCGGGCAGCGCGCACAGCAGTCCCGCCAGCACGAGCAGCGCCGAGCGCGTGCGCCCGGTGCCGGCGGCAGCCGCCGTGGCTGCGGGGGACTGGCGCGCAC